>JAUVOZ010000006.1 GCA_030598885.1 Anaerolineae bacterium
AGCGTCACCCCCCAGCGGGATGAGTGAAACTGTATCGCCCGGTCGCCCTTGTAGTTTCAGGGTCTCACCATTGCGAACGAGGGCTGCTTCCTGTGGTCCATCGATCAGTCGTACCTGAACGCCGGCAAGCTCAACCATGGCTGGGATAAGGAGGTTGGCCAGCGATTGGTCCCAGCGGGATCCCAGTCCGGCTAGGATCAGCACTTCATTTACCCCACCTTCCACGGCGTAACGGAGGGCCAATTCGAGGTCGGTCTCATCCTTGCTCTCAGGGAACGGCACTACTGTTACCCCTTGCTGTTCGAGGGCTTGCCGCTCTTGGATTTTAATCGAGTCGAAGTCGCCGATCAGCACGGCTGGTGTGAGGCCAAGGGTTTGGCAGTGTCGGGCGCCGCCATCTGCAGCTATCAACCAGTCGTCAGGGCGAAGCCGGGTACGATCGATCTCTGGATGTGAGAATACTCCGTTGGCGAATATCACTGCACGCACAAGAAAATCCCTCCACTATCTTCGCGGAGGGATAAGTATTCTTTCCAGTTGTCATCCCTCCGCCGGCATTACCCGGATCAGGTTCTGCGGGTCGAGGGCTCTTCAGCCCTCCTCTCAGCCCGTATTTAATAGGCTCCCCGAGCATTTTTTAGGTTGTCTTTCGTCAGTATAGCCTGGGCGGTTATTGTGGTCAAGTATCGGTCGCGGCGTTAACCCATTACACCCTAGTGGGTATACGAGCAGCCAGCGTTGAAATCGGATTGTTTAGTCAAGTGGCTGGCGGGGAATTTGGATAGTGCAGGTTGGGTCGCCTTGGGCGATGCAACTGACCTCTTCGACCACGAAGTACTTACCGCCACTTACCCAAAAGAGCGATTCTTGGAGTACCCCGACCGACAGGTAGCAACAGGGAGAGTCGGTCACCCGTCCCCAACACACTGGACAACGCTCAGTATGCCAGTTGAATCTATCTGGCTTTTCCTCGATCCAGACTACCTGGTCGGTGTAATTATTCAAAAGCTCGGCGAATGCTTCAATACCGACCTTGATCTTCATTTTTAAGGGCAAGAGGCGAAAGGCTAGGTCAGCTATCCCCAGCACTGATCCGAACTCCCGTAGACCAAATTTAAAGCAGGCTCTACCGACCCGCAATGCCAGGCCTCGACCAGCGCGTGGACCGTACATGGTATCAAGTGCCTGGTGAATACTTCCCAGGTCATCGAAGCGGAAGCCAAGATCATATGTGTTTGGGGGGATGTTGTGGATCAGATTTTGAAGACCAGCCAGATTGAGAACCGCATTGACCCCATTGTGTCCAATGACCTCCTCCAGCGACAGCAGTATGATTCGCCCCATCTTGTTTGGGTAATAATAAGTCTGCTGTTCTTGTGCTGTGTCGGTCATATGTATGACTCGTTTTGCGGGAAGGACATTTCTCCGATAGGGTCAGGATGCTGCATCTTCTTCGCTCTATGGAAGCCCAAAACGTCCTAAGTATTCAAGGTATGGTACGACCTTGCGCACCTAATCGTCATTTGTAGATAAGTTTTGAAGCATGGGTCAAGCGTTCCATCTGCGTCGGTTTCGTGGCGTTCAAAGTGCTCATTTGTGATGAGGGCGCGCACAGTGTACCGCCGGCGGGTTGGGATGCGACCGGCTACTCCTTATCTTTCATCTCTTCAAGGATACTATAGAGAAGCTCGAGGAGAACCTTTTTGACCGCTTCCCTATCTGTGGCTACACAGGGGAGCATTTTGACCTTACTATCAAGCTTAAGGGCAATACGTAAGTCATCTACCTCCCAGGCGTCCTCGTGATCTTGTTTGTTTGCGGCTACGACGTAGGGAGTAGGGGCATAAGCCCGGAAGGTCTGTAAGATTCCCCGGGCTTCACGGAAAGTTTCTGGGCGAGCGCTGTCCACCATCACAATGAAGCCCAGCATACCCTCGCTGAGGATCTCCCACATGAAGTCGAAACGTTTCTGACCTGGTGTTCCAAACAGATAAAGCACCAGGTCGTCATCGACTGTGATGCGGCCAAAATCCATCGCTACCGTTGTGGTTTCTTTTACCCGCTCTGCCTCAGTTGAGATTTTACGTTCGGTGGAGACAACGTCGATCTCACTGACTGAGCAGATGAAAGCGGTTTTGCCACTGTTGAAGGGACCAGTAACGACCATCTTAACGGTTTGCATGGGCGATCCTTACCTACATAGACCGGATACGGTCGATCAATCGGTTGACCAGTGAAGTTTGTTTTTTCTTATCGACTGGGGGAAGGCGCCGGGCTTGCATCGGCAGTGGCATCCCTTCCGGTCGTACGATATCAATTAATCCAGCCTGCAGAAGTCCATATACGATACGTCGGATCTCAAGGTCATTCATCTTGTTGGTTTTAGCAATCTGATGGATGGTGTTCTTCGGGTTGATATAGGAGACGACTTTCCACTCCTCCACGGTTAGTTGGACATCGCGTATATTGGCATCTGGTCGTTCTACGAAATCGAGCGCCATGTTCAGATTGGGGATTTCTTCCTGTAGATATTCCCACTCTTGCACATGACGGGAGCCCTCCATGATGATGTTTTCAAGGTCTAGACGGATGGTTATCGAATCCTCGGGTGGCAATACATCGGCATCGAATCGAAAGAAACCGTCGATCCAAGTAAATAATTGGTAGACAGTGCCCAGGACGTATTTTCGTATGCCGATGAGAATATCCGGCTGAGTTAGATATCCGGCGTTGATTAAAAGTAAACCGAGTTCTTTATCGCTCTTATCGCCGGTGTGTGATCTGATCACCTGAGCTTGCTTGGGTGTTATCTTGCCCGATTCGGTTAGGATGCCAATCAGTGTACCGTCTTTGTTGCTCAACTGGGCGTAGATAAGCTTACCGCTATTAAAGGAAATCCAAGCAACATCCTTGGGCCCCTCGACTGTGAGTGTCCCAGTTTTTCGGGCCAGGTTGATTAAGTTGAGCAATTGTGTGACGGTGACGTCTCGTAGGTTGCCCTTGAGCGCCATATAGGCCTCTTACGACATGATGCGTTGGCTATCAGCCCAGGTTGATTTTTGATCGCTTATATCGCGCCCAATTCAACCGGTTGGGTTGTGAATAGCACCATTAGTATACGCTATCGGGTGGCGGGATTATACCTGTACGGAGGTAGCATTGCAAACCATTATCTCCAAAGCGGTGTTAATAAAAAATATCATGGCGAGGTAAGTGACATGATACAATCTCGGCATCTTCCATTTTGGGGGTACTTGATGTTTCGATTGAAGCATTTACGGCATCTGACGGTGTTTGCCTTGCTGGCAGTCGCCGCTTGTGGTCGACAATCGACGGTAACTGTGACTGTCGACCCCACGGATACAACTGTTTCGGAACAACCGACAGCAACTTTAGTTCAATCTCATCCGACCATTGAAGCACCGCCGTCTCCGATTGTTTTACCGACATCCACCGAGATCGCCGCTTCTGGACCGACTGATTATCCTGCTGGTGTCAACCCCCTCACCGGCCTGGAGGTGGCTTCGCCCGAGAAATTAGAAAGACGACCACTGTTGATCAAGGTCTCGAATTTCCCGCGTGGCAACCGACCTCAATGGGGGTTGTCGTTGGCAGACCTGGTGTTTGAGCACTATACCGAAGCCGGATCGACCCGGTTTTCGGCTCTGTTCTTCGGCTCAGATGCGGAGCGTGTGGGACCGATCCGGTCGGCGCGCTTCTTCGATGTTGAATTGATACGCATGTACAACGCTATCTTCGCTTTCGGTAGCGCCGATTCCCGGGTACGGGCGCGCATCTATGGCTCTGAGTGGGCTACTCTGGCGGTCTCCGAGTTCCCGGCCGGATGCCCTCCGATGTGTCGCTTCGATCCTGCCAACTACAATCATTTGGTGGCTAGGACAGCAGACCTGCAGGCGTATAGCGAGGGCTTAGGGGTGTCGAATGATCGACCTCCGTTGGAGGGGATGGCCTTTGATTATCAAGTCCCCCAAGGGGGAGAACCCGGTCTCCAGCTAGACCTGCGGTACTCATTGGCGGCCTTTAACCAATGGACCTATGACACGGAGAGTGGATTGTACCTCCGAGCCCAGGAGACAGGCGTTGATCAGTTCGAAGTGGCGCTGCTCGAAGATGCTCTCACTGGCCAGCGTATTACTGCGTCCAATGTGATCGTGATTTTCGTCCTTCATGAGTACTACCTGGTCTCCCCGGAGATGATCGATATCCGGATCTATGGTCGTGGGCCGGCTTTAGTCTTCCGCGATGGACAAGTCTTTTCAGTCACCTGGGTGCGCGATGGTCAGTATAATGTGCTGACCTTCGAGACCGACGATGGCCAGACTTTCCCTATGAAGCCTGGCAATTCCTGGATTGAGGTCGTTGGGAGCACGTCGGGGATTGAAGTTCCTGAGGCCGATGCCTGGACAGTCCGTTTCAGCATTCCATAGACATTGGAATGAAACAATACAGCCACACCCCGGGAGCTTCATGCTCCCGGGGTGCTGTAATACGGGATTTAACCTCCCGGATTTTTATAAAGTAACGGATTATTTGGGCGGTTTAGGTCCTCCAACCACCACGTAGTTGACGTACATGATCGACAGTGATAAAGGCTTCGGGATCAGTGTTGACGACTTGCCGCTTGACCTGCTCAACCTGACGTCGCGGCACATAACAAAGGATGACGCTTACCGTGCCCGATCTCCCTTGCCCTGAGTATTCAGTCGCTCCATGTCCGTGCCCATGTAGGGACTCAAGGATGGCAGTCCCACGCTGGGCGCTGGTGATACGAAGCAGGCTGTGACCCGGAGCGAGCTTGGCTTCAATCGCCATACCAAGCACATTGCCGGTAGCTAAACCGGCAGCATAAGCGACCAGATTCCATGGATTCTGCAGGTTCCCAAGGACACCGGCAATAGTGATGACAAACAGAGAGGAATGCAAGATTCCCAGGAACCATGCTGTAGCCCGGTGGCCCCGCACAACGGTCAGCATACGCAGAGTGGCGAGGGTCAAATTGATCGTACGGAGACCATAAATCAACAGGGGGACGATCGTCGACGGGATGACCCCCCAATCAAGGCCTATGGCTGAGAGACCGGTGGTGCTATTGATGGCGGTGATATAGCCCGTCAAGTTGGATATTAATGAGATGATCGAGTGGTTCATGTCAAGCTCACGCTCGCCAGTAGCCTCGGTGGAGTGGGCGAATATCCTCAACCGTTAGGAAAGCGTCGGGATCGATCTCGTATACCTTTCGCCGGACATGGTTAATATCCCGGCGTTTGACGCTGCAGTTGATCACAGAAACTGTGCCGTCTTTACCGCGCCCCGGGAGTTCGGTGGCGGCATAGCCAGCGCTGCGGATGGCCTCAGCGATGGCGTTGCCGAGGCGAGAACTGATAATTCGCATATGTCCATAGCCGATCGCCAAGCGTTCCTCAATCACCATACCTACAACATTACCGGTAGCAAAGCCGCAGGCGTAGCCGATCACGTTCCACAGATTATCGAGGTTGCTGAGCACACTGGTGATAGCCACTACCCACAAGGCCGATTGGAAGAAGCCCAGGATCCAGGCTAAAAGTTTGCGACCGCGAATAACAAACAGCACTCGTAATGTATCGAGGGACATATCTGTCACGCGCATAAGGAATATAATTAATGGCATTAAAGCGGTGGGGATTGCCAACCAATTGAGCATGATGATCCTCCTGAGCCAATCAGGACTAGCAAAGAGTGAGATGGTGCCTTCTTTAAGTAGGCTTGAGCGCGGCGGTATCATACCACGGGGCGTATATGGTGCCTAATTACTGGTTGATAAAGATAATGCCATCCCCTTATATACCATTCCCCTTCCCGCATTTGGGTTTTTTAGTGCAGTCATCATTTGGTTTCCCACAGCAATCAGGGGCATAATTGATCGCTATGTCTAAGACTGTCCAACTTTTCGTAACTTGTCTTATCGACAGTCTGTTCCCCGAAATTGGGGAGGCGGTGGTCGAAGTATTGATGCGAGCCGGTGTTCAGGTCGCCATTCCTCAGGAACAGACTTGCTGCGGGCAACCGGCTTTCAACGCTGGCTATCGCGGACCGGCGCGCAAGATGGCTCGTCATACCATTGAAGTGCTAGAAGACACGGTTGGACCAGTGGTGGTGCCCTCTGGCTCATGTGCGGGGATGATCCGCCATGGCTACCTTGAACTCTTCGCCGACGATCCGACCTGGCTGCTGCGCGCCAACATGCTTGCCGAGCGGACCTATGAGTTGAGCGAATTCCTCGTCGATCAGCTCGGAGTGGTTGACCTTGGCGCCTCCTTTATTGGTCGATTAGCCTATCATCCTTCCTGTCACCTATTGCGCGGACTGGGAGTCGATCATCAGCCGCTGGACTTGCTGGAGGGGGTGGCGATGGCCCAAGTGCATCGTTTGAAACCTGAGTGTTGTGGTTTCGGAGGCGTATTCGCCGTTGACCAGCCTGAAATATCGACGGAGATGCTTAAGCGCAAGCTAGCGGAGATCAACCAATCCGAGGCAGGAGTAGTCGTTGGTTGTGATGTTAGCTGCTTAATGCATATTGAGGGAGGTTTACGACATATCGGCTCTTCGGTTCGATGTGCTCATCTGGCTCAGGTGCTAGCGGGGCGGGAGGCGACCTTGCGATGAGAAACCGTTTTCGCCATCGCATCCGCAACGCGATAGCCAATCCCAACCTTCAGGTAGCACTCGACCGTAACGCCGAACGCCGAATGGCGGCTTGGAATGAGACGTTCGCCTCTCTGCCCGACGTTGAAGATCTTCGACGCCGAGCCCGTGAAGTACGCCAGCATACCCTGGATAATTTGGACCACTACCTGGAGCGTTTCACCCAGCGTCTAGTGGAGAATGGGATTCGAGTGCATCGCGCGGCTGATGCTGCCGAAGCCTGTCGCTTGGCGGTAGCCATCACCCAAGCGAGTGGTGCGACTCTTGTGGCCAAGTCGAAATCAATAACGACCGAAGAGATCGATCTGAACCATTCGCTGCAGCAAGGGGGCATTCGGGTAGTGGAGACTGATCTGGGGGAGTTCATCGTGCAGTTGCGTGGCGAAGCTCCAGCCCACATCATCACCCCGGCTGTCCACCTGCTCAGAGAAGATGTGGCCGCCACTTTCGAGCGCGAGTTGGGCATGCCCTATTCAACTGATGTTGAGGACATGAATGCCGCAGCCAAGAAGGTTTTAAGGGAGGTATTCCTTACAGCGCAGGTTGGTATCTCAGGGGTTAATTTTGGTGTGGTGGAAACTGGCACTTTGTGCTTAGTGACCAACGAGGGAAACGGCCGAATGGTTACCACGCTCCCGCCCATCCACATCGCCATCATGGGCGTCGAACGCCTTGTGCCATCACTGGATGATTTGGCGTTGATGCTCCAGTTGTTGCCTCGCTCGGCAACCGGTCAAAAGACAACCTCGTACGTGACGCTGATCCAAAACCCCCGGCAAGAGGGGGAGCCCGATGGGTCGGATGAACGACATGTGATCCTGCTTGATAATGGTCGCCTGGCGATGGCCAACTCCCCACTGGCCGAATCGTTGCTCTGCATCCGCTGTGGTGCCTGCCTGAATGTTTGTCCGGTATTCCGCGAGATCGGCGGTCATGCTTATGGGAGTGTGTACCCAGGACCGATTGGATCCGTGGTTTCACCTGGCTTATTCGGCCTGTCTGACTTCGGTCACCTGGCCAAGGCATCAACTCTGTGCGGAGCCTGCAAGGAGGTATGCCCGGTTGGGATCGATTTCCCAACCATGCTGTTGCGGGTCCGTGATGCTTATTCAAATAACACGCCACAGCCGCTAGCCATGTGGTTGGCCATGAGTCTCTACGCCTGGCTCATGGTTTCGCCGTCGCGTTACCGCTTGGCGCAGCGTCTAGGTGCATGGGGGAGCCGGCTGCTGCCCAAGCAAGCAGGATGGGTGCGAACGCTTCCGCCACCGCTGTCAGCTTGGACATCTTCGCGCTATTTCCCATCCTTTGCCTTTCAGCCATTCTTGGCTCGTAAGCAGAGACTTAACTACGATGCTAAACCAACGCCAACGCCTCAGAGACGGAAGAGGGAGACGGAGCAACTTACTGAGAAATCCCAACCCGAGGACGTCGTCGATCGTTTCAGTCGAGAATTGGAGGATATCGGGGGGACCATCGTCCGTTGTGAGGAGGGAGTGGCACCGGATAAGGTTGCCGCCTACCTGCGGGAGTTTGGTATCACCAAGCTGATCGCTTGGGGGGAACAGCAACCAGCCCTCAACGCCGTCATCCACCATCTCCGGGATAAGGGGTTTGAGATCCTGGACCCTTGCCTGCCTCGGGGGAGCGGTCCAGAGCGCGACCGGCGAATGGTTGACCTGGGGAGGGCGGAGGCAGGGTTGACGGGTGCCATCGCGGGGGTCGCCGAAACAGGAACGCTGGTGGTTCCGGCGGGTCGAAATCAATCACAGCTGGCTTCCTTGCTCCCGCCAGTGCATTTGGTCCTGCTACCCGCAAGTGTGATTCACCAAACTATGACGGACTGGCTGAGGGAAGGTGGGGAAGAGGCGATTGCCGGAGCCTCAAGCTTGAATCTAATCAGCGGTCCTTCGCGCACGGCTGACATCGAGATGACGCTCACCATCGGTGTGCATGGTCCCGGTCAGGTGATCGTGTTCTGCCTCGACTGATATACCGGTCCTTTTTTCGTGGTTGACATTTTTTCAGTGGGATCATTTATGTAAGGGCAACACGATCGACACACCATTGTAGAGGAGGAAGAACTTACTTTAGGGGGTCGATCTGAACACCTTCAAACAGGTCGGTCTCACGTAGTCGTTTTGGAGCTGGGGGATGAGCCCGCATGAATGACTCGTGACCCATCGTCAGGCGTCTGAGCTTGCTGATGATTCCTGAAGATGAACCACCACCCTGACTTCGGTGACAGGCAATCGCTTTGCGCTTGATATCGGCTACCGGCTGGCAATCGATCCGGACATGGATGGGGTATGATCGGGAGGTGATGTCAACCAGATCGATATCGGCGTTGCGACCCCAACGGCGTGGATCACGGCCAAAGAGGGGTAACAGGAGCACGAGCAAGCGCAAGAAACGTTGTGAAATGACATTGAAATACAGTTTTTGTGGATGATAGGGGGGTAGGCCGTCAGGGTAGCGTGTAACGTCGCCTGCGGCATGGAAGGCTTCCACTGTCGCATTGTGGATGGCGATATGATCAGGATGATGGTAACCACCGGCAGGATCGAAAGTGAGCACTACCTGGGGTCGAATCTGACGGATCAGGGTAGTGATCATGGCTGCTACTTCATCGAGTGGGGCGGCAGCCAACGCTTCGGGGTGCTGGTTTTCCGGAGATCCCGGCATACCTGAGTCACGGTAATCAAGGAGGTGGAGATCTGCTAAGCCAAGGATGGAAGCGGCGCAACGCAGTTCATCGATACGCAACATGCCAATATCATCGTAGTTCTGGAGAAGCTCTGCGGGTACATCGCCGGCCTCGCCACGCGTTGCACAGATCAGGTGGACATCGACGCCGTTCTTGGCGTATAGGGCCAAGGTGCCACCCGGACCGAAACTTTCATCGTCAGGGTGTGCTAGAACAGCCAGAAGCCGGCGATCACGTTGTTGGTTCACTCCACTTACTTCTTCGCTAAATGGTTGGCTCATTGCAGTATTCTATGCCATTTCACCGACAACCTGAACTACGAGTCGGCGCTGTCTGGATCGGACGTCGAAGTCTATGAACAGGATTTGCTGCCAAGTTCCGAGGATGAGGCGCCCGTCCACAACAGGGACTGTGAGCGACGTTCCCAGGAGCGCAGAGCGCAAGTGGGCGTGGCCGTTGCCGTCACCCCAACGAAGGTTGTGTTGATAATCTCGATTAGGCGGGGCAATCTCATCCAGTACCCTCCGCAGGTCTTCCAGGGCGCCAGACTCAAACTCAATGGTTGTGATTGCACTTGTGGAAGATGGTGTAAATACCGTGACTGTGCCAATTTGCACCTCGCAGTCGGTTAGGATCTGCTCGACTTTAGGTGTGAGGTCGTGCATATCGGCGTGTCCGCGAGTGCTCAACTCTACATATCCAGTGTAAACCATGGCACCTCCTTTTGTTACCCGCACTACCGTTGAATAAGGATCTTGGTTGTGATACCCAACCATCTGCTAGTGACATCGCCACCCTCAACTAATCAGGGATCGGTGGGTATCTCTACTTAACTGTGTTTGGAGTCTGCGGTTCGAACAGAGGCAGTTGGTCGATTTCGTGCTGTGTGCGGATCTGACCCTTTCCGGCTTCCTTGGCCCGATATTGCGCATTATCTGCTCGTGCAATTAGGTCGTCGATCGATTTATCTTCTCTTCGGAGTTGTCCTACACCAGCAGAGAAGCTGAGTGGTGGAATCACCGGGTCGAGGCGTTGGCTGTAGGCTGAGAGAGCCTTTCGAAGCTTCTTGGCGACGCGTCGGCCTCCCTCGAGGTCTGTCTCAGGTAGCAGGACAGAGAATTCATCACCACCAATACGAGCCAACAGATCGGCTGAGCGCAACACAGCCCGCATTGCTAAAGCTGCCCCCCGCAGAATCTCGTCACCGAACAGGTGCCCGAAGCGGTCGTTGATCGACTTGAAACCATCCATGTCGATGTAGATCAAGGTCAAGGGACGCCGGTATCGGTGGGCACGGGTGAATTCGCATTCCAATTGTTCAATCAGATGTCGGCGATTGGCCAGGCTGGTCAGGGGGTCGGTGAGGGCCATCTCGGTCAATTGATCCGTCTGGGAGTGGAGTTTGTTGATTGATCTAAGGATGTGGCGAGAAAGGGTATGCAGCAGGGCAGCCAAACCCAGATAAGCGATTGCTTGAGTGCTCAAGAAGATCGCGCCGGAAATATCGTCTAAGCCTCCCCCCTGGTCGACCACAACGCTCTGAGCGCGGAACCAACAGAGTATGAGGACTACGAAAGACAACCCGGCGAATGGGTAGACTGATGTGCCGCCAACGATCGCACCAACTGCCATTATGGCAAGCGGGAAACCGGCGCTCATAATATAGAGGTCCTCAGGAGAGAGTAGAATGCCAACCCCGGTAAGGATAATTAAGGTTGAAGCCATCAGGTTGCCTGCGAGGGTTATATCCCCCCGGTTGACAAGCCAATACATAAAGCCGGCAATCAATCCGAGGACTAGGATTGAAATCAGGTTGAAGGCTAGTCCGAAGTTGATTTTTATCGCGATCAACTGCGTGTAAGCTATGCTCACGAGAAGCCACGCCCCCAGCAGGATGTAGAGGATCTTAATTTCTACTGGCGCTGTCCGAGCGCGATAGCGTCGGATTTCAGGGTCTGTTCTTGAAATCAGAGTGGCGCGTAGGTAATCGATCACAATAATGGTCCGGTGTTGTTTTTCGTGTTTGGCCCAGTCTTGTTGAGGCCGGGATACTGGGGATATTGTAACCCGAGTCGACATAGAGGGCATCCCCAGTGGCAGAGCCGACCAGAATATGAACAGGTTGGTAGCTGCTTCGTTCAGATGCATTAATCTCCTGATGGAAGGTCGCTTGTAATAAAGCCAGGTCATCTTGGTGGCTGGTGAATATGGCCGAACCCCGATCAGGGTCTTAGCAGAAGGGAATGGTGATAATCCTCATCTGTTTTATTGGCTAGCATTATCGATGAGGATATCGATGTGGTTTGGGTGGACCCTGAAGCGCCAGGGGATGCTCCTCCAAGGTTCGGGCACTGTCTTGAGCCCGACGCGAGGTCCGGTCCTCACATAGGCATCTTCGATATGTGACATGGCTTCGACAAAGAGAAGTGAATTGGATTGACAGAGGTCGCAACCGTCCATGCTGCGATCGATCGCCAGGGCTTGGCAGAGTTTTGCTGGTCCGTTGGTTAGTGTGTTCTCTGGGCGTCCAGCTCGCCGCTGCCGAATCGTCTCAAGGCCCTCCAGCGGTGCTAATGATCGGATCAGGATCGCAGCCGGATATCCTGCCCGTTCGGTTACGAAATTGAGCATCCAATGCATGCCATAAGTGAAGTACACGTAAGCGTGTCCAGGGGGACCCCACATGGAGTCGTTGCGCGGTGTGCGGCCTACACGGGCATGGCAACCAAGATCGTCAGTACCGACATAGGCTTCAGTCTCAACGATCAGCCCGGATAATCGGGCGCCACCCTTGTCGATTCTCACCAAGCGCTGTCCGAGTAACTCTCGGGCGACCGTCAGGGCAGATCGGTTGAAAAAGGGACGCAGTAGGCGGTGGGGGGACGGCATGGCTGAATTTTATCGAAGAAGTAATTAGGGGCAAGACTTACCCGCAGGGTCATCTCAGAGACTTCTCCCACTTCCGAAGTCTGTTGGAGGATTATTCCTCGGTGGAAAGCTGGAAGCGGGGGTCCAGTGCTACCATTTTCTCGAGCCCTTCTTGCAGGCTGATGTGTGGTTTGTAGCCAAGTTTAGCGCGAGCTAGACTGATGTCAGCGCACATTCGGGGAGGCCCAGTGTCCTGGTTTTCTATGAAGATCCAATCTGCCTTTGTACCAACGGCCTCGATAACATACTGCGCCAGGTCCCGAATGCTGGTCTCCTCCCCACTGCCGATGTTGATCACGAGGCGATCGATGGTCGGTGCAGTGGCAGCGGCAACCATAGCTTCAACCAGGTCTTCAACGTGAATGAAGTCGCGTGTCTGCTCGCCGCGACCGTGGATCACTAGGGTACCACCACCCGCAGTCTGGCGTAAGAAATGCGGGATCACTGGCGGATGTGCAGCCGGAAGTGGCTGTCCTGGTCCATAGGCGTTGAAAACTCTCAGCGATACGGTCTCGATGCCCCACAAGGCGCCGATGGTGCGCACATAATGTTCGGCTGCCAATTTTGAGACGGCATAGGGGGAGCCAGGATTCGGCGGTGCATTCTCGGTCAAGGGTTGTTTGCTTTGAGCGCCATAGACCGAACCCGAGGAGATGAAAACCACTCGTTTAACCCCCGCGTCGCGCATGGCTTCCATCACACTCACCGTCCCTCCGACATTGATGATATTGTACTCACGTGGGTAGCTTATCGATTCGGTGACTGAGACTTTGGCAGCCAAGTGGTAGACGCAGTCCACATCCTGGAGCAGCGTCCATAGCTTTGGTCGATCGGTGACATCTCCACGGGTGAAGAGCACCTCTGGGTTGAGGCGTGCTGGATCGCCGGCCGAAAGGTCATCTAAGCCGCGCACCTGATGGCCCTCATGGGCTAGTCGATTTGATAAGTAAGAGCCGAGAAAACCAGCGGCACCTGTAACTAGGAAGTTCATCGCATCTCAGTGGATAAAGGCCATTTATCACGGCCTTCGGGGTGGCGAGATTATAACACACGCTTAAATGGGGATTGACATCCGTCCTTCCACTGGTATTATGCTCTCGTGTCAATATGGCAAATCCTGCATCGTTTGCGGTTCTGGATCGTCAAGATCCTGTGGATTCTGCTTCTGACTTCGCTCCTGACCGGTAGTTCGGTTCAACTGTGCGATCCAGCCATTCAGGTTCGCCGTTTCACCCGCCAGATTGAGTTTGATTTCCTCGATTGGACCCTCGATGCCCTGCGGGTAAAGCTGGAGTTGTACAGCCTGGGCGTTGCAGCTTATCTATCTGAAACCGAACGTCAAGCCCTGGTTCAGACATACTTAGATCTAGTAACGGAAATAAGAGGACTCGAGGCTCAACTTGCACGGGTCTATTCCGATCCAGGGCTGGTTGATCCTGGACCTATTGCGGAGCTGATCATCACCGAGCGGAACGCTGTCTGGGACCGCCAATTCAAGCTTCAACCCATTGTGGAAACAGTGCTTCAAGAACACGTGGCTTCGGTGTTAGCCGATTTAGGCTTGAACCCCTGGGGAGCGCCATTCCCGCCGGTTGCGTTTCGCTTTACTCGACCGCCGGTGTCTTTAAACATCTACCCCCGGCATGTCATACACCAAGAACATAGTATTTCAATCGACCCCAACTTCGCGCTCGAGAATCAGATCGCGCTTGAAGCACAAGTCGAGGGAACTTTAGATGTATCCGCGTTGGTGGTGGCGATAGGTGGGATTGGAATCTACCCAACAATGATCCAGGAAACAAGCTCAGTAGTTTGGCTGACCGAGACGATCGTGCATGAGTGGGCGCATAATTACCTGACACTACGCCCGCTAGGACTTAATTATTACACCAACTCAGAATTGCGGACGATGAATGAGACTACGGCCAGTCTCCTGGGGAAAGAGATTGGCCGAAGGGTACTGGAGCGTTATTATCCTGCCTCCGTTCCCCCATCCCACGATGCCTCACCGCCTGCACAACTTTCTCCTACAGATCCCCCAATGTTTGATTTCCGGGTGGAGATGCATCTAACGCGAGTGACTGTGGATGAATTGCTGGAGCAAGGGGATATCGAGCAGGCAGAAGCCTACATGGAAGCCAGGCGCCAGATCTTTTGGCAAAACGGCTACTATATTCGGCGCATCAACCAGGCTTACTTTGCATTCCATGGAGCCTATGCCGATCAGCCTGGCGGTGCAGCGGGTGATGATCCGGTTGGCGCCGCCGTGCGCGAATTGTGGGCTCTAATCGATTCACCGGTCGAGTTTCTGCGTACCATGGCCTGGATGGACGACTACTCCGATCTACAGGTCGCCCTGGTAGAACTGAAGAACTCCCCTAAACCGTAATCTACACGCATCGGTATTCCTCATATCTTACCCACCTTCTACTGTACAGCTATATAAACTTATAAGCACCTTTGTTGTCTAAGGCCAGGATGTCGTATACTCAGTTTAGTGGATTTATCTTTTCCGCCCGGATACCCGCCGCTTCAGCCCGGCCCATTGGCTCGCTTTCTCCCTCCGCTTGAGGAGGGGAGCATTGCTCGTGTGCTGGAGGACTATGGAAAACCCGATGATCTGATCCTTGATCCTTTTGGCGCTTCGCCTCGTCTGGCGGTGGAAGCCGGACGATCCGGTCGAGCGGTGTTGGTGGCGACCAACAATCCAGTCACCCGGTTTGTGCTCCAGCACACTGTACAACCTTTCACTCAGGCTGAACTGCAGGCCGCGTTAGCCCGTCTTGCCGCGGCCCCCAAGGATGACAGTCGCCTAGAACCCTTTCTCTTGGATCTCTACCGAACCGAGTGTGTACGTTGTGGAGCACTGGTCATCGCCGAGTCTTTTATCTGGGAGCGAGAAGCCGAGGGTCCATCTCATAAGGTGTATGTTTGTGATCGGTGCAACTATGCGGGCGAGGGACCAGCCACTAAGGCTGATTGGGAACGGGCACGGATCCTCAGCCGACGTGGTCTACAGCACGCGATAGCGTTGGAACAGGTTGCTCCGGCGGGCGATCCCGATCGGCGTCATGCAGAGGTGGCGCTCTCGGTCTATCCCGGGCGAGCGCTATATGCCCTGATTACCCTGGTCAACAAACTCGAGCAATTAGTGTTTGAACCGAGGCTGAAGGCTGCTGCGCAAGCGTTGATGCTCTCGGCGTTCGATTCGGTGAACTCCCTATGGGGATACCCGGAGGGACGTAGTCGGCCGCGTCAGTTAATCGCCTCTCAACGTTATCGCGAGGACAACGTGTGGCGTGCCCTGGAGCGTGCAGTGAGGACATGGGCGCTGGATGATCCAGGCGTGCAAGGGACTATTTGGCCGGAGGATGGGCTTCCAAGCCCGGGTGTAGTAGCGATTTTCCCTGGACCGGTGCGCGAACTGGTGCCGACTTTGACCGATGACAGGGCGCGATTCCTACTCACCGTCCTGCCGCGCCCCAATCAAGCCTATTGGACACTTTCTGCGTTGTGGTCCGCCTGGTTATGGGGGAAGACTGCAACAGCACCGATTAAGGGTGCCCTGCGCCGCCGCCGCTACGATTGGGCTTGGCACGCCGGGGCTTTGCGGACTGTTCTGGCAGGTCTAGCGCCTTTACTCGACCCGGAGGCTACCGTCATGGCTTTTCTGCCAGAGGCCGAGCCAGGTTTCATAGCCGCAGCACTTGCTGGTTTTGATGGCGCGGGCTTTCGATTAGAAGGCCGCGCTCTGCGCCTCGATGACCGACAGGCTTTTCTTACTTGGTCCTTGGCAGGAGATAGTAGGATACCACCAGCCCTCACCGGCGAAGTACAGCAGCGAATGGCTTCGGCTGCCATTGGGGCGTTGCTGGCGCGTGGTGAACCTACCCAATACCCATTGCTACACGCCGCATCGTGGTGTGAGTTGGCACGCGAGCGTCAGTTGGCCCACCTCTGGCAATCCGAGGAGAGTCATATTCTGTCCGCAGTGGGCGATATACTCGAGGCCACCCTGGTAGATCGGGAGATCTTTGACCGCCTTGGACGTTTTGTCGAGCCGGAGAGTGGGCTCTACTGGCTGACTGATCCTTCGGATGCCAATCAACCACTCGCCGATAGAGTAGAAGAGATCGTACTGGAAACATTGCGTCAAGGGGAGAGTTTCACACTTGTCGAAGTAGACGATCAAGTCTGCCAGACGTTATCCGGATTGTTGACACCCGACCGGCGGTTGGTGCACGCCTGCCTGATATCTTACGCTCAGGAGGACCCGCAAGAGGGGGTTTGGCGGTTGAGGTCCGAGGATGATCCCGAGAGGCGTGCAGTGGATTGCCAGGAGATCCGCCATCTGTTAGCCGAGATGGGTCAGCGTCTGGGTTTCACGGTTCAGGATAAGGATCGGCTGGCTTGGCTTGACGAACAGGGGCGACAGGTTTATGTATTTGTAATTTCGGAGACAGCCGTGCTTGGTGCTGCGCTGGAGGTTGGAGAGGCTGCTTCGCTCACTTTCGTCCTGCCTGGCGGACGGGCAGCTTTGGTGGCGGAAAAGGCGCGTCGTGACCCGCGACTCC
This sequence comes from Anaerolineae bacterium, assembly GCA_030598885.1. Lineage (GTDB taxonomy): Bacteria > Chloroflexota > Anaerolineae > Anaerolineales > E44-bin32 > DUEZ01. The sequence continues at coordinate 16,915 of JAUVOZ010000006.1, forward strand.
GCCAGTGGCTACAGAACCGAGTGGGCGTGGTTAAATTTCGGCACGTTCGCCGGCTGGCGGTCGAGATCGGACTAAGTCGTGAAAACCTGGGCACGAGACTGGCTATCGATCCACCGGCGCATCACGATCCACAGCTACCACTCCTGTGAGCGGGTATGGATTACGCATCAGGGATTGTGGAGCGGAAGGGGCTCGGAAAACGTTGAGACGCTGAAGCGGGAATACATAGATGACAACACTAAAAACGCCCCAGCCCGAGGAAAGGAAGGAAATATGTGCCCCTTTTCATGCTGGTGGCTACTTTTTTCAACGGACTTATAAATGGTCTGCGTTTTGAAAGCACTAGTCGCAGGGGCTATTGCCTACGGTTTGGGGTCGATTCCTTTTGCGGTGCTGATCACCCGGTGGAAGGCAGGAATTGATGTGCGGAGTGTCGGTTCTGGGCACGCTGGGGCGACCAATACAATGCGTGCCGCAGGGTGGGGAGCGGGGATCCTAGTATTAGTGCTTGATCTTGGCAAGGGCTACTTTGCTATGTGGCTGGCACAGCGGCTGGGAGGTTCGGAGTATACGCTGGCATTAGCGGCAGGGATGGTGATGATCGGGCACTGCTGGCCGTTGTACGCAGGGTTTCGGGGTGGTATGGGAATGGCCAGTGGGGGAGGTGCGCTGTTGGCCATTTGGCCCCTTGGATTTGTATTGGCAGTTGGTCTAGCGGTACTGCTTCAATTGGTTATCCGCCACTCGGCCCGAGCTAATTTCTTCACTGGCCTCCTTCTCGTACCCCTATGGGCACTGTTCGGTATCCCCGGCCCGTTGTTGGTGACTACTGGAGTGGTCGGGGCGATCATCTCCTACCGAGCATTCTCCGATTGGCAACGGGTTTATAAAGAATTGTGGTTAGATCGAGAGTGAATTGCTTCAAGAGCTGAGTATGACCCTTGACTCTAGTCAGAGATCTATACTCTTGCCCCGCTCTCATGGGTTAAGAACTGAGCTTTGATATACAGCTAGGATGGGGTTGTGAAGACATTTAGGATTAGGTTGGAGTCGGTGTGGCTGAAGGAGTGGCAGTCGGCGATGGGGAGGAGGTGACTGTCGGCGTGATTGAATGTGTGGAACTCGGGGTGACCGTGGGGGTTGCCGTGGGGTTAGGGGTATTTGTGTAGGTACTGGTGGCGGTTGCCGTAGGAGTTGAGGTTGAAGTAGGAGTGGGCGTTGGGGTAGAGATGCTTATTGTCAGGTGGAGACGCACCTCAGCCTTACCACCCTTTGTGCTGTGGACAGTCAGGATCAGGGTAAGTGGTCCATTGGGGATCTCAGACAGATCCCAGTCGATTAGTTTTTCTGGCTGCTCGTAAGGCGTTTCACTTCTTGTGATTCGAGTCCAGGTTATCGGGTTGTATCCTAGCCCGTACTTCAACGCCCAGCGATCAAAATTTGCTGTGGCCGCAGCCTGACCAAAGATCGAGAGCACGTTGGTGTTGATGATGCTTCCCTCTGGGGGGTTGGTTAGTGATAAGGTTGGGCGCGGGCTGTTGCTGGAACAAGACGCTTCAGGGATGAAGAACAGGTCATCCTCCTCGAAGCCCATTTCTTCCGCCCACTTTTGGCCGGCCGCCTCCTCTTCGATCCACATCCTCCCCCAGGGATCACTTACGCTCAGCCCAAGCTTCTCGATAGCGAAGTTGGGACACTCGGCCGAGGCAAGTTCTAGAGAGTAGCTGTCCACCCAGACCTTCCGCCACATGTCTTGTTCCTTCGGAAGCGGAGGCTGGTCAGCTGCGAAGCGTTCAGTGCGGTGGGAGGGACACCACTCGGAGGGCTCAGTTCCGGAAACGGAGCAGATAACCTTTTCGACGATTCCCGCTGGTATGGAGAAGGGAGTCGATTGCCCACTGTTCAAGTATTGTACGGCAAACTGCATGAATTGGTTCCAAATCGGCCCAGCCCCGGTAAGGCCTGAGGTATTTTGCATCGGGGTGTTATCAGCATTACCTACCCAGACCCCGATGGCGATATCGGGAGTGTAGCCGAGGGTCCAATTGTCCCGGAAGTCGTCGGTGGTACCGGTCTTGGCTGCGGCGGGGAAGGGCAGGTTGAGCAACGAATTGGGGCCGAAGGCTGGCGTACGGGCAGGGTTGTCGGAGAGGATGGAGGTGATCAGGTGGGCATGCTCGGAGCGGATAACTTGCTCCCCCAGCGGTTGCTGATATTCATAGACAGTTTCACCGGTGTGGTCGATTATGCGAAGAATGCCTACGGGAGGTACACGCAAGCCACCGTTGGCGAAATTGGCATAAGCGCCGGTCAGTTCCAGCAGGGTGACTTCGCCACCTCCAAGTGTCAATGAGAGGCCATAATCATTACGGGTGAAGGTTGTGATCCCCATCCGACGGGCGAGGGCGATCATGCCCTCTTCCTGAGGTGTGGTTAAGTCATCATATATGCCCACAAAACTCAGCGTTTTAACCGCAGGTATGTTGTAGGAATTGGCCAGGGCGGATCGAACGGTAACCGGTCCGTGGAAGCGTTCGTCATAATTTACCGGCTCATAGGGAGGACGCGGGTCAGTGGGGTTTCCTGAGGGGGGAAACTCGGAAGATACATCCCAGATGAGGCTAGCGGGAGTCCAACCTTTTTCGAAGGCGGCGGTATAGGTGAGGGGTTTGATCGACGACCCAGGCTGGCGGGGACGGACAGCCATGTTAACCTGCCCGTCGATCTCCTCGTTGTAGAAATCAGCCGAGCCGATCATGGCTAAGATCTCACCGGTGTTTGGCCGAATAGCGACCAGTGCCCCGGAGCCTACTCGACGATCAGCAAGTGCAGTAATCTGTTCCTGCACGATCTGCTGAGCTTGTTGTTGTAGATCGGGATCGAGGGTTGTGTGGACGGTGAAGCCCGAGCGGTAAATGGTTTGTGGGTCATATAAACGTTCAAGTTCGTTGCGGATGAAGACGACCCAGTGAGGGAACCGGATATCCACTGCGGGCGGTGTGAACTTGAAATTAATAATTTCAGCCGCTGCCGCGCCGGCCTCCTCAGGTGAAACACAGATAGGCTGCTGTGAGTTACTGACGTAAATACATCCCTGTTCGGCGCTGGTCTGCACCATCAACGTCAGGACTTGTTGTTGCCGGGTTAAAGTGACCTCACGGTTGGTAAATATGTCATATACCGAGGGAGCCTGGAGCAACCCGGCCAGGAAGGAGGCCTGGCTCAAGTTGAGTTTTTCGGCAGAGATGTTGAAGTAAGTTTCGGCAGCCGCCTCGACGCCGTAGGCAAGGTTGCCAAAATAAACTTGATTTATGTAGAGCTCAAATATCTCGTCCTTGGAGTAGCGGCGGGTGATTTCGGCCGCGAGAAGGACTTCGCGCGTCTTGCGTAGCGCCGTACGCCGGGAACGTTCTTCAGGGCTGAAGAGAAAGTTTCTGGCGAGTTGTTGGGTGATTGTGGAGGCACCGGTGACGATTCCACCTTGCAGATAATTCTGCAGTGCAGCCCGCCCGATGGCAAATAGATCGAACCCAGGATGGCTGTAGAATTGTGAATCCTCAGTGGCGATGACCGCCGCCACCATGTAGGGGGAGATCTGATCTAGCGGTACATATGTACGACGCCCGGCTTGAGGATCGAGAATCTCGTAGAGTAGATTGCCTTCTCTATCTAGAATGCGAGTGGTCTCGAACGTAGGGGCATGGTCCGGCAGGTCATCGACCGAAGGCAGGGTGGCTGCCAGGGCATAATATTGGTAAACACCGAAGGAGATCACACCAATAACCACGGCAACCAGGAAGAATGAGATCAGTATCATCATCCGCAGTAGACAACCACCGAAACCAGCTGTCTGAACCGCACCTGGTCTGGGAGTGCCTGCTTGAGGTGGTGGGGTTGCTGGTTTAGTGACGAAAGCGGCTTGGCTAACTTGTGTAGCCTCCACATCGCGCTCTGGTACGCGTTGAGGTAGTGGTGAACTGTCTTCATCAATGGGTGGAGGCGGTGTGGTGGGGGGAGGGTGCTCTAGGGTTGGTTCGGGGTGAATCGTCTCTGTATGATCTTGATCAACTACGGGTTCCGTTTCACCCTTAGAGCTCTCCTTTAACCAACCAACGGCTAAATCGGCAACCTCACTCGGATATTGCTCGGGTATCGAGGAGAGATCGGCTGGAGGACTAGGTGGAGCTTCAGAAGGTGCGGCCTCGGTCAGCAGTCGACGGAAGCGGTCCACGGCATCTTCATTTGCTTCGTCCTCCGCTGGAGTGCTTTCAGCCTGTTCATCGGAAGAATTACATTCAGCCCGGCTGATAGAAGATTCTTCCTCCGAAGAATCTTCTCCAAGGGAGTCTATGAGTGCATCATCCTGATAATCAGTCATACAACGCGATTATAGCACGCTGACCAGCAACGAAGTAGAAACGAATAGATAGGTGGATATCAGGCGCATTCGACCAAATATCTCTATTCGTCCTCTGGTTTGCTCTGTACCAAAACTACCCATTGTCCCTTCATCACCGTCTGGTCATCCTGGTTCTTGACCTTTACTCCAAGTACCAACGAACCTCCACCCAAGCGCGGCAGCGGTTTGCTCTCTTCGAGCTCGATCTCGACATGGATAGTATCGCCAATGTAGATCGGTCGGCTGAACTTCCACTCTTTGATTTCACGAAAAGCTAGCGCTGTGCCTTCAATCATGCCAGTGCGGTCGGCAAGACCGGAGGCGATCGACATCCCTAGCATGCCGTGAGCCACGCGTTGTCTGTATGGTGTCTGATCGGCGAACACGGCGTCGGTGTGAATTGAGTTGTAGTCACCTGAAAGACCGGCGAAGTTGACCACATCGGCTTCAGTGATCGTGCGTCCATGACTAATAATGCGGTGGTCGACCTCGAATTCCTCGAAGTACATGCCTCGTCTTGATGAAGTGGAGAGAGTCATAATTACCTCCTGGCTGAGATTGAGTAATTCTAGCACGTTGGGCTTAATACTTGCCGCGAACGGTTGTCATGACCCTTTGACCATTCCCCTCACTATCCGTACAATGTAACCATGCGTGAATGGTCCATACCTACCGACGGCCCGTTATCGTTGCGAATCGCCGCCGATGCGCGCCTGACAGTCCCCGACTATACCGACGATCAAATCTGGGAATTGGCCTTGGAGGGAGGTGAACCTCCAGCGGTCGCATTGCAGACCACATATGGCCTGCGTGCGCACAGTATGCGTATTTTCCCTGGGTTTGGTTGGGGTCAAGCAAGCGTTACTGATCCAGCCCAATTCGCCTCACCCCCGATTGTTCAAGGTTTCCTGCCAAATTACCTGCGGGTCAAGTTCACCCCCTTTACCGACCTTCATGTTCAAGCAGAATATTGGGTGGCTGACTCGCATCGTCTAGCGGGTCGCTTTACCCTGCGTAACCTTGGCTCAGAGGAGAGGTCAGTGCGGTTGCGCCTGCATGCCTTGCTCCGTCCGGGTGAGAATTCGCAGATGATGGGAGGAATGAACTACGAAGGTGTGACAGTACTCACCGGGCTGACAGGCTCTATAAGACCGGTTGTCTTCCTTTCGGGAGGGGCATGGGTGGAGCAGGAAGTTCACCCGGCTCTGACTGTGTCTCACTCATTAGCTCCAGGCGCTAGCAAGGCTTGGGTGTGGGCACACGCTGGATTGCGCGATCACGAAGCATCGTTTGAAGCCGTGCGGTCCCTTGTGGCCCATCCCTGGGATGCCGAGGTTGCACGGCTGGAGCTAGTGGGGGCTTCAACCGTGGATATTCATACAGGCGAACCCGATTGGGATGTCGCACTGGCACTTGCCCAGAAAGTGGCGTTGGCCGGTTATGTTGGGCCGACCCGACATCTTCCACACCCCTCTTTCGTGCTTACCCGCTTGCCGGACCGAGGCTATTCTGATCGTGGTGATGGCAAGGATTACGATTGGCAGTGGGATGGTCAGATGGCAGCCCCTGCGTACATAAACCTGCCACAAATCCTACCTATTGCGCCTGAAATGGCGATGGGCGTTTTGCATAACTATCTGGCGACCAGAGAAGCGGATGGTTCGATCGACTGGAAGCCCGGTCTTGGGGGCCAGCGTAATGGCGCTTTGTCTATCCCGCTCCTGGCTACGCTTGCCTGGAAGATCTACCAACATACAGAAGACCGCTTATTTATTGAAGACGTCTTCCCATCGTTGCTGGAATTCCTCGACTCCTGGTTCACTAAGAAACACGACCGTGATCAAGACGGTCATCCGGAATGGGAGCATACGGTCCACACTGCGTTTGATGATTTCCCCTCGTTCGTTCGATGGCGTCGATGGGGGCAGCGATTGGATATAACCAAGGCCGAGACTCCCGATTTGGCTGCTTATCTCTATCGAGAGTGTCGCTCGTTGATTGAGATGGCCGATGTACTCGGTCAAGAAGAGGTTGTGTCGGAATTGGATGCAAGAGCCACCCGGCTACGGGCAGCAGTCGAAGCCAGTTGGTCTGACGAAACCGTCTCCTACCACCACGTCGATCGGGACCTTCACGTCCCGGTTCCTGGGGGCATCTTGGGGAAGGGAGTAGGTCAATTCACACTCGAGATCGAGCGCACCTTTAACCCATCGGTACGGGTGTTGGTCCGCTCAAGCGGTGCAGAGGGTCTTTCGCACGCGATCAAAGTCTTCATCCATGGACGGGGACGTCGTGGCCGACATCGAGTGGAGCGGTTGACCGAGCGTCATTTCCAATGGTTTTGGGAGTTTGGAGCTGGGACGACAAATAAAACCTACGCTGAGATCGAGCGGATCGAGGTGCGCGGCCTGAGTGACGAGTTCGAAACCGAATTGTGGGTAGCCGACTATACCCGTCAAGATCAAACACTTCTTATCCCTCTGTGGGCAGGTATCCCCGACTCTGAGCGCGCACAGCGTTTGGTTCGAGAGACATTACTCGACCCCGAGCGTTACTGGCGAGCCTATGGAGTTCCGAGTTCCTCTGCGCTGGACCCATCCTACGCGCCAGACAATCGACAGGGCTCAGGTGGGGTGTGGATGTTTTGGAATACTATGCTGGGAGAGGGGTTGGTCGATTATGGTTATCTGGATGAGGCGGCAGATCTGGTGCGGCGTTTGATGGAAGCGACACTCCATGCCCTCCGGGTCGATAAAGCTTTTCGCCAGGCATATAATGCCGACAAACCGGAAGGTCTCGGTGAACGAGACCACCTTTGTGGTGTGGCTCCAGTCCACCTCTTCCTCTATGTTCTTGGTGTACGATTGATATCGCCTCGAAAGGTCTGGATACGTGGTCGCAACCCGTTCCCCTGGCCGGTTATCCTGCGCTGGCGAGGTTTAAGGCTTGAGTGCTTGAGTGATCGAACGGTAGTTACCTTCCCTGATGGACAGTTGGTTGAGGTGGAGGGGGAGGAACCCCAAATTGTCGAACAGATCAACTAAAGTGAGGGAAATTCTTACTGATATGAGTGTGGTGTGATCCTCGTTAGATTGTCGATCCAACCCCCATTTCTCCAAAACTAGAGAGCGCTTTTTCTTAGTAGTCTCTTATCTAACCTCATTAACCTTGGGGAACCATAGTTGACCGATGACTGTGAGCAGGGTGCATAAAGCGGCTGATAGCAATACTGCATTGGGCGCGCTAAAACGATCGCCCAACGCTCCGATCAGCAGCGAGCCCAGTGGCCAGAATCCACCCAGAGCCCAGGTGAAGGTGCTCATCACCCGCCCGCGTAATTC
>JAUVOZ010000062.1 GCA_030598885.1 Anaerolineae bacterium
GCAGGTTGTTCGCGACCAAGCAAGTGCATAATCCGTGACAGCAGCGGTTGCAGTTTTTTGGGCATTATTTGGCGAACCGAATGTGCCTGTTTGGTCGTATAAACGGCCTCACCGGAGGACAAAGCTTCTCGGTAGATGTCGACCTGTTGGGGATCGAAACGATAGCCTGCAATCTGCAGGCCGGTTAGTCGTCGAAGAGTGTTCTCAATGGATTGGCTAACTGGACGCGTTTGCACTTCTAGTTGGCCATCTGGGGTCAGAAGTGCCACTGTGCTCCTCAATTTGAGGTGTTTCAACTCTTCGGTCACCGCCCGCAGTACATCGCTCTCGCTCGAGGCAGCTTTGCGCGTCACGCCAGCTGCCGCGCGCAATGCCGAAGCCCAAATTGCGTCATTCTTAGGATCTTGCTGAGGCTTTTTAGGAGTGCCCAAGTGTGCCATCTCGATCGAACTTGAGGTAGTTTATCATGGAACGAATTTTGGCACTGTCATAGGACCATAGGAAAAGAGGAGTGGAATAAAATGTTAGAGTAGTTCTATTGTTGCAAGAGAATTATCGAGCACCGGTTCCTTCGTTGTATTATGGTGATTAATTTAACCAAGTTTGATTTAACATTTATTGTTGTGATAGAGTACTCCATATAACAGAGTGCTCTATGGTTATATAGATAAAAATCTCTTCAGCACCTGGAACGATGGAGGGCAGTTACATTAAGGTCTCTCGGCATGAAGCGCAGGAATCGCTTGAGGCCATCCAGCGGATGTGGAAATGAGCGGGTTATAATGTGAGACTAGTTTTATGGCGTCTTAGAATGATCTCATTCATCAGCCTGTTCGATTGAGGATGATAAGGAACGTGGTGGTTAAGCTCCCCGCGAGCTATAAGCTCGCGGGGAGCTTATAGGGATATTGCCGCTGACCAGAACAAGGAGGTGAAGGTGTCTTTAGCCATTGAGGTGTATGGGTTGCGAAAAACCAATGATGAGGTTGTGGCTGTCGACGAAGTGTCCTTTTAGGTTCGCCAGGGTGAGATCTTCGGCATGATCTAATCAGCAAGCCAAAAGTTGTCGCAATCGCGGTTTAATGGCACACCCTTAATCCATTAGGAGTAAATGATGTCTCCCTCGGCACAGCAGGCTTCCCAAGATGAGCGCCTCCTGGCAGCTATTGCCCACAGTGGGGCGATGCTCCCTTTTCTGGGTTTTATCATCCCTTTGCACATCTGGATCACACAGCGTGACTGGTCAAAGTTTGTCCAATTTCACGCGCTCCAGGCATTGATCTACCAGCTAGCCATGCCCTCTGCCTTCTCGGTGGTGTATCTCTTTGGTATCTGGGGCTTGTATGGTTCGATGTTGGGTGGCCTCCCTGATCGTTTGGGTGGTGCCATTCCCTCTGGTCTCTTGACCCTGCGATGTGTATTGGTGGGAATGGTCCTTATTGGGTGGGGCCTCACCCTTTTACTTGGATTACTGGGTGCTTCTCGCATTCTGGCCGGGCGCGACTTCCTATACCCTCTTTTGGGACGATGGTTGGTTCACTACATGGAAGGTAGTAAAAACATGTAACCCATCTTGTCTTTGTATGATAGATTGCGGCTTCCCATAATCTACTATCATCATGAGCTCAACTAACATCGTGTCTTGATCATAATCCCCAATCCCTGATCCCATACTCAAATCTCTGCTTTAAAAACAGGTAATAATTTTTGCGATTTAAACCCTAGTTTCCTGGAATGTGATAGCCACGGAAGCTGCAAATCAGCTATAATGGCTCCTTCTGGATTGATAAGTGGTGATTGGTTGAAAATTTTAAAGTGCAGAATGGGAATAGTGATAGGTATCCCCTGGTGCACTCTGCCCTTCTACACTGTTACAGTGGGGCAAAGGGTTCTAGACTTAATAGTTGATTCGCTTATGTTAATTTACCCGCCTCGCCGCGCAGAATGAATGCTTGTATTGGCGAGGTGAAAGGAGCACTTCATGGCAAAGAACAAAACCAAGCGGAAATTAGTGCCATATGACGGCAACGCGGCCGCAGCCCACGTGGGCTATGCCACAAACGAGGTGATCGCCATCTATCCCATTACCCCTTCGTCGCCGATGGGCGAGATCGCCGATGAGAAGGCTGCGCGCGGCGAACCGAACATTTGGGGGACCGTTCCCGATGTCACCGAGATGCAGTCCGAAGGCGGCGCGGCAGGGGCTGTCCATGGTGCCCTGACGACAGGTGCCCTGACGACTACCTTCACTGCCTCCCAAGGCTTGCTGCTGATGCTTCCTAACATGTTCAAGATCGCCGGGGAGTTGACACCTGCGGTGTTCCACATCGCTGCCCGCTCTGTGGCAGCACAAGCCCTGTCGATCTTTGGCGACCATAGCGATGTGATGGCTGCCCGGTCGACTGGCTGGGGGATGATGGCCTCCAATAATATCCAGGAGGCCATGGACTTCGCCTTGATTGCCCAGGCTTCTACGTTGGAAGCGCGCATCCCCTTTCTTCATTTCTTCGATGGTTTCCGCACTTCCAACGAGATCCAGAAAATCGAGGAATTGACCTATGATGACATGCGGGCGATGATCGATGAGGAATGGGTAATTGCTCACCGCATGCGGGGTCTCTCTCCTGACCGGCCCGTCATCCGGGGCACGGCCCAGAATCCAGATGTATTCTTTGCGGCCCGCGAGACGGTCAACCCATACTATTTAAAGACCCCTGGCATTATACAGGGGGCGATGGATCGCTTCGCCAAGGTCGTCGGACGTGAGTATCACCTCTTCGACTATATCGGTGCGCCCGACGCCGAGAGGGTGGTGGTTATGATGGGCTCGGGTGCCGACACGATGCATGAGGTAGTCGAACACCTGATCGGCCAGGGGGAGAGGGTAGGACTGGTCAAGGTTCGCCTCTACCGTCCCTTTGACAGTGCCGCTTTTGTGGCTGCTTTGCCGGAGACCGTACGAGCGATAGCCGTGCTTGATCGCACCAAGGAACCGGGAGCTGCGGGTGAGCCGCTGTATCTCGATATACAAAACGCCATCGCTGAAGCGGTGGTTGAAGGTCGCATCGAGCGAAACGCCATGCCGCTGGTGGTTGGCGGGCGATACGGGCTTGGATCTAGGGAGTTCAACCCCGGCATGGCCAAATCAGTGCTCGACAACTTGGCTTCCCAGCAGCCGAAGAACCACTTCACCGTCGGAATCATCGATGATCTTACTGAGTCAAACCTGCCATGGGACGATGCTTTCTCCTCGGCGCCCGAGGGGGAGCATCGTGCGCTGTTCTTCGGTCTGGGCGGCGATGGGACCGTCGGGGCAAACAAGAACTCGATCAAGATCATTGGCAAGGCCACCGATTACTATGCTCAAGGTTACTTTGTCTACGAAGCGAAGAAATCGGGTTCGCTAACTATTTCTCACCTGCGCTTCAGCCCCCACCCGATCCGCAGCACCTACCTGATCGATCAATCCGAATTTCTGGCTGTCCATGCGTTCGCTTTCTTGGAGCGCTTCGACATCCTCAGCCATCTCAAGACAGGTGGCACCTTCCTGCTCAACAGTTCCTTCTCGACGGATGAGGTCTGGGATCACTTGCCCTACGCAGTGCAGAAGGCACTGATTGAGAAGCAGGCGAAGTTCTACGTCATCGATGCGAACTCATTGGCGAGATCACTGGGTCTTGGTGGGCGGATAAACGTCATTATGCAGACGGCTTTCTTCGCCATATCGGGTGTGCTGGCGGAGGATCGTGCTTTAAAAATGATGGAGTTGGCGGTAAAAGACACCTATGGCAGCAAGGGTAAAGACGTGGTAGACATGAACATAGAAGCTGCCCATCTTGCCGGCGAGCGGATACATCAGGTGCAGCTGCCCGAGAAAGCCACCAGCACAATCGACATCCGCCCCCCAGTGCCGGAACACGCCCCAGAGTTCGTGAAAGAGGTCACGGCGGAGATGATCGCATTACGGGGAGACCGCTTACCTGTCTCTGCCTTACCCAACGACGGCACCTACCCGGTCGGCACAACCCGCTTCGAGAAACGCAATGTTGCTTTGGAAATCCCTGTGTGGGAGCCGGAGGTTTGTATCCAGTGCAACCAATGCGCTTTCGTCTGCCCTCATGCCGCAATCCGACCTAAGATTTACGACGCCACATATGCCAATGGGGATACGCCTGAAGGCTGGAAAGTCATCCCGGCCAAAGGCCGCGGTTTAGAGGGTATGATGTACACCCTCCAGGTAGCACCCGAGGACTGCACCGGCTGTGGAGCCTGCGTGCATATCTGCCCGGCTTATGCCAAGGACGAGCAGGGAGAGAAGACCGACCGCAAGGCGATCAACATGGCGCCACAGCCACCGATTCGAGAGCAAGAGGTGGCAAATTGGGATTACTTCCTGTCGATTCCTGATCCCGACCCGGCCCTGTTCAACCGCTTCACCATCAAAGGGTCGCAGTTTCTGCCGACAATGTTCGAATTTTCAGGCGCTTGCGCCGGCTGTGGTGAGACCCCATATGTCAAGCTACTTACTCAGCTATTTGGTGATCGCATGATTATCGCCAACGCCACCGGCTGCTCCTCGATCTTCGGTGGCAACCTACCCACTACACCCTACGTCCCCCGCTTTGATGGTCGTGGCCCAGCCTGGTCGAACTCGCTCTTCGAGGATAATGCCGAATTCGGTATGGGTATGCGGTTAACGGCGGATAAACTAACCGCCTTCGCGAAAGAGTTGCTCAGCCAAGTCCCACTGAATGGTAATAACGAGTTGGCCGAGGCGATCACGACCGCCGATCTGAGCACACAGGAGGCGATCGAGATCCAACGGACGCGAGTGGAAGAACTGAAGTCAATCCTGGAGAAGCGTGACGATGCTATGGCACGCCGTCTGCTTAGCGTGATTGAATTCCTGGTACCCAGGTCTGTATGGGTCATCGGAGGCGATGGCTGGGGCTACGACATCGGCTATGGCGGATTGGATCACGTGTTGGCCTCCGGACGTGACGTCAACGTGCTGTTGCTAGACACCGGCGTCTACTCAAATACCGGGGGGCAGGCTTCAAAAGCCACACCGAGAGCGGCGGTCGCCAAGTTCGCCGCTGCGGGCAAGGACATGCCTAAGAAGGATCTGGGCGCCATCGCCATGACATACGGCAATATCTATGTAGCACAGGTGGCCTACGGCGCTAATATGACTCATTTGGTGAAAGCTTTCAGAGAAGCAGAGGCATATAAAGGTCCTTCGCTGATCATTGCCTACAGCCACTGTATCGCTCACGGCATCGACATGACCACCGCTACAGACCTGCACCAGAACGCCGTTGCCAGCGGTTTCTGGCCACTTTATCGCTATAACCCGATGCTGATAGATCAGGGAAAAAATCCGCTGCAACTGGACTCGAAGGCTCCGACGGAGGGGATCGAGGAGTTCATGTACAAGCAGAATCGCTTCCGATCCCTGCGTCAGACGAATCCAGAGCGAGCGAAAAAGTTACTGGAAGCCATCCGGCAGGATGTGATCACCCGCTGGAAGTTCTACGAGCAGATGGCGAACCTAGACATTTGAGGAATGAAACTTCCCGCGAGCTTAAAGCTCGGGGGAAGTTTTGCACGCGGGGAGTCGGATGCAACTTAGGCTTGACTTCACCGGCTCAGCCTCTATAATCAAAGCCATAATTTAAGGGCACGGTGTAAGTGCCAATGAAAGACGTGCGCGGAGCATAGTACCCCAAACTCCTTCCTACAGAGAGCCGTCGGCTGGTGAGAGATGGTGAGGGAGAGGGAGGAATCCTCTTCGCTGGCCCCGATATGGGGCCCGTCGCCCTCGAAGAGGCGGGAAACCGTCGTAAGGGAGGCCGGGTTCGCCCGTTATAGCGCTAAGAGGCCGTTCCATTAGTGAGCGGTGAAAGCAGGTGGCACCACGATCGCCTCCTCGTCCTGCAGATGAGGGGGCGATTTTAATAGCTGGAGGCCAACCATGATCGACTTACGGTACATTCGTCAACACCCCGATGAGGTGAAGCAGGCCCTACGGAAGTTACATGCCGAGGCACCTATTGATGAGATTCTTGAATTGGACGCCGATCGGCGGGACATCCTACAAGAATTAGAGGCACTTCGCCATAAGCGCAAAGTCGCTTCGAAGCGAATTGGTCAGATGCAGGATCAGGATCAGCGCCAGCCGATGATCGACGAGATGCGTGCCGTTGGTGTGCGGGTTACCGACCTGGAGGACCAGCTGCGTGACGTCGATGCTCGGCTAAAGCAAGCCCTGTACCTTGTGCCCAATCTCCCTCACGAGAGCGTGCCAACCGGCGTTGATGAAAGCGAAAACGTGGTCATTCGCCAGGAGGGTGAGCCCAAGAGTGAAGGGGATTTTGGCTTTGAACCATTGCCTCACTGGGAGCTAGGTCCCAGGTTGGGGATTCTGGATTTTAAGCGGGGGGTTAAGTTATCAGGGAGCCGTTTCTATGTGATGCTGGGATTGGGATCGCGGCTGCAACGGGCGTTGATCCAATGGATGCTAAATTTCCATGTCGATAAGCATGGATATACTGAGGTGTATCTACCCTTAATCGTCAAGGAGGAGTGCATGTGGGGAGCAGGCCAGTTGCCCAAGTTCATTGACAATATCTATCACGATGTCGAGGACGACCTCTGGCTTGTCGGTACGGCGGAGATTCCACTGACCAACCTTCATCGAGATGAGATCCTGGAAGCGAGTGAGTTGCCGAAGAACTACGTGGCCTACACGCCATGTTTCCGGCGCGAGAAATTTTCAGCTGGTCGAGATGTGAGAGGGATAAAACGCGGGCACCAGTTCGACAAAGTGGAGATGTATAAAATCACCAAACCGGATGAGTCCTATAAAGAATTAGAGCAACTGGTGGAGGACGCCGAGGACATCTGTCGAGAGTTGGACATCCCACATCGGGTGGCTCAAATGGTGACTGGGGATTTAGGTTTCATAGCCGCTAAGAAGTATGATATAGAAATGTGGGCTCCTGGCTGTGGCGAGTGGTTGGAAGTCAGTTCATGTTCCAATTGTGAGACTTTCCAGTCCCGGCGGACCGAGATTCGCTATCGTCCTGAGCCGGGCGCCAAAACGGAATACGTCCACACCTTGAATGGGTCTGGGTTAGCCCTGCCAAGAACGGTAATCGCCATTCTCGAAAATTACCAGCAAGCTGATGGCAGCGTGGTGGTGCCGGAGGTTTTGCGACCATGGATGGGCGGTGTGGAATTGATCAAAGTGAGAGTGGACGATGTATGATATCGCGGTGACGATTATTGTTGGCTTGGTGATGTTCATTGGTTTACTGGGGGCCATCGTGCCTGGATTCCCGGACATCGTGCTGATTTGGGGGGCGGCGTTAGGTTACGGATTGTACATGGGTTGGGGTGAGAGAGGAATTTGGCTGTTCGGATTGATCTCTCTTCTTGGTTTGGCGGGACTGTTTACTGAGTTATGGGTCAGTGGGACCGGGGCAAGGATGGGGGGAGCGTCGATTCGAGCAATATTCGCTGGCATTGCCCTGGGCTTCGTGGCGTTGCTCCTTTCCGGCCCAGTTGGGGGCATTATTGGTTTACTTTTAGGCACTTACCTGGCTGAATATGTCCGTCTTCAGGACGCGAACAAAGCGGCTCAAGCGATGCTCGGTATGGGGCTTGGGTGTGGAGCATCCTTTGGGATCAAGCTGATCTTAGGGTTGGGGATGGCCGTGGTGTGGGTAGTATGGGTGGTCATGGGTTAAGTCGGCTAGGGTTTGAAGTAGACCATCCCGATACCTAAGCGGTTCAAGCCTTGTTCTGCCCAATAACTGACAATGTGTGAGGGATCATCCAGGGCGGTATATAGTGCATGAATAGCCTGGTGATCATTGATTGCTGCCAGCGCACGGATGGCTTCGATGCGCACGGCAGGGTCTGGTGACTCCAGAACCGAAATCAACGAAGGAATGGCCAATGGACCAGTGGCGACCAATGCGTCAGAGGCCAGACGGGCGACTAGGCGATCGGTGTCGTGCAGGGCGTCGATCAGCGCTGAGATGGCGGATTGGGTGGGGCGTTGGCGTAAACCAAGGGCGGCGCATTGTCGGACAGCGGGATCGTTGTCTTTGAGGGACCGACGCAGTCCATCGCGCGCTACAGGCTGGACAAGAGCTGCTAACGTCCGGGTTGCCCACCAGCGTTGGTCAGATTCTGGCGAGTCTAATAGAGCGAGCAACGGGTCAAGAGCGGTTTCTCCCAGTCGAGCCAAACCTGGCACAACCGCCTCCGCCCGGGCGTCATCGCCTGAGATCAGTTCGTTGAGCATGAATTGGAGATCGTCCACCAGGGGATTAATCTTCCGGTGGGGGAACCGGCAAATCCTCAACGGCAACCGAGACCCACTTGTCTCCCTCATCGATGAGCATTACCGGGATGTCGTCCTTGATGGGGTATTTGCGACCACAGTCCGGCTCCTGGCACACAAGCCAGGTGTCTTTAACTACAGACAGCAATCCTTCCTTCTCGCGCACGCATGCTGGGCAGCGCAGGATCTCAAGCAGATCTTCACTGATCATGGTTCTCTCCTTGACGTATTGATTTTACCATGTGAGCGTTGTCGACGTTGCCTGGTGCAGGATGTAGCCGGTTAAGATGCGCTAGTTGCCTTTACTCCGTCTTGGCCCCCCTGGGCAATTTGGTTCCTGGACCATATTCGTAGATCGCCCGCCATGGAAGATAGTGGGTCTTGATTGTGTCCTGGTTGAATACTTCGCCATCGCGGGTGACGGTGCGGTAGACGATCACATTCATGCCATCGGCCTGGTAATCGACCTTTTCGATCTCACCTTTAGACAGGTCGGGGTTTTCCCGGTACAGTGGTTCAGGAGCTTCGGTCTCGCTGAGGATTTCCCTGCTCCACTCTACCTGACGGCCGTCTGAGGTTGAGTAAAACTTCCATTGCAACTGATTGTTGTTGCCGTAGGTATAAGTCTCCAGCAGCAGCCAGTAGGGGCTGTCGTTGGTGAACTTAAGGTCCACCAAGGGCACGAAGACCGCTGCGTCGAGGCCGGGCCCTGGAGAGTTGGGACCTGCTTCGTAGTAGCTTACCCGATAGGCGTGGGAATGCCGCTCAACGATCGGGAAGCCGCCAAAGAAAATGGCGCGAAAAAGGGTGGTGCTGACCTGGCAGACCCCTCCGCCAACTCCTTTGATCGTCCGGTTCCCATATATAATCAGGGCTTCAGCGTAGCCCTGATCCAGGCTGACGTCACCCAGCACATCAGCCATGGAGAGCGTCTCGCCAGGAGCGACTAACAAGCCGTGAAAGGCGCTTGAGGCGGTCTTGATGTTATGTATTCGCCCGGGGCTAGAGCCTGAGAAGTAGGTCGAAACTACGCTCACCGGCTCACTGATACCTAATTCTTCGGCGGTGGCGTCGTCAGTTACGACCGGTTCGGTAATCTCGAATTCGAGTGGGATTTGATGTTGCCCGCCGGTAAGACCAGTATTGATTGTCTCTATCGTAGTAGGTATGTCCAGCGATCGACCGATGACTGCGGCGTCGATTAATACCAGTTCACCGGTGTCGTCGTCGAAATAGAATCGGGCATTTTCTTCATTGCGCTCTAGTTCAAGAACCAGGGGTTCGAGGATGGCGGTCAGGGTTTGGGGATCAAGCGTGACCCGGTAATGAATGTCCCCCGCATCCTCAACCAGGTCGAAGCGCAGCATACCTGCTAATTCAGGGGGATCGATGACCCACGGATCAGTATCTTCGACAGTTAGTGTTAGCGGTAGACGCAGTATCTCGCGAGCGATCTCAGCCTGCTCAGAGGCATCGAGCACCTGTGGTGGCGTCTCATTGATCATCAGTGCAATATCAGCATCGTGAAGACGGGAGATCGGAGTGGCGAGCGTATCGAGGGTAGCCTGGATCTCCAATTGCCGACCGATCTGACCAGATCGCGTCTCGACCTCGGTCCCATTCAGAGCTAGTAGAGCTTCCAGGGTTGGGCGGTCGATTCCCTGTGCTAGTCCTTGCAAGTAGGATCCTCCTGCTACTTGATCGAAGATGACGATCGGGGAGATCGGGTGTCCGAGGTACCAGGCGTCTATTTGTTGTTGAAGACGCTCAATTAGGCTCCCCTGACGGCCAATTGCCGTCGCCTGAAGCGCCATTGCCGGGAGATCAATTATGACACCAAGTTCTTCGGGGCGAGTGGTCCACAGTTGGTCGCTATCGTTCAGTACGAGCAACCCGGTCTGGGGGTAGGTAAGCGTTTGTCCCAGAACACTCTCGATTTCATCGCGTGTCAATCCGCCCAAACTGACTCCGGCAGCATGTATCCCTGGCAGAGCTTTGTCGGCGTAGAGGAGGCGTGTGCCGAGCATGAAAATTCCCATACTGACGAGCAATGCTAAACTGGCGCTGAATA
>JAUVOZ010000077.1 GCA_030598885.1 Anaerolineae bacterium
AAGGGTTGTACACCTTTATTACGTAGGGATGAACCACAATATACCGGCGTAGCTTTGCCGGTAATTACCGCTCGGCGGAGCCCGGATTTAATTGCCTCTATGCCTATCTCCTTACCCTCAACATATTGTAGAGTTAATTCCTCATCAGCCTCAGCGATTTTTTCAATCATCAATGCCCGCCGTTCGGCGGCTTCGGCTTTAAGTTCTACGGGGATCTCGCCGTATTCAGGCGCTGTACCTAGTTCGTCAAGCCAGATGATGGATTGTTCTTCAATCAGATCGATAACACCCTTGAACTCGGCTTCAGTCCCAATCGGCATCTGGACTGCGATCGGGTTTGCGCCCAATCTCTCGGTGATGCTGTCGATGGATTGATCATACAAAGCACCAACTCGATCCATCTTATTCACAAAGCAGATGCGAGGCACTTGGTAACGATCAGCCTGGCGCCAAACAGTTTCCGATTGCGGTTCAACACCCTGCACAGCGTCAAAGATCACCACCCCTCCATCCAGCACCCGTAACGAACGTTGCACCTCGGCAGTGAAGTCGATATGTCCAGGGGTATCAATAATGTTGATGATATGGTCTCGCCACATGGCGGTTACCGCCGCCGAGACAATGGTGATTCCCCGCTCACGCTCCTGTTCCATCCAATCGGTGACCGTCGTGCCATCATCTACTGAACCAAGCCGATGAGTCCGACCGGTATAGAATAACACCCGCTCGGTGGTCGTCGTCTTGCCGGCATCGATATGGGCAATGATGCCGATATTTCGGTAGTGCTCCAATGCAAACTCGCGTGCCATGTCTATCCACGGTCAACCAAAGGGACCGATCTCCTTATAAAAAACTACCATCGATAATGAGCAAAGGCGCGGTTGGCTTCTGCCATTCGATGGGTATCTTCCCGCTTTTTGATAGCCGCACCCGTGTTGTTGGCTGCATCCATCAGCTCAGCCGCCAATCGCTCGGCCATCGTTTTACCTGGGCGGTTTTTAGCCGCGGCTAAAATCCAGCGTATGGCTAGTGAGATACGTCGTTCGAATCGCACCTCAACCGGCACCTGATAAGTAGCGCCACCCACCCGCCTGGGTTTGACCTCCAGAATTGGAGTGGTGTTCTTAATAGCTTGCTCAAACACCTCAACCGGCTCTCGCTTCATCCGCGCTTCAATGAGGTCGAAGGCTTGATAAACGATGCGTGTGGCGAGACTTGTTTTGCCTCGCTTCATTAGTCGATTAATCAACCCCTGCACCAGTTGATTGTTGTAACGGACATCTCCTGGGATCTCTCGTTTTTCGGGTTTGGTCCGTCGCATTTGCCTGCTCCGTCTGATTCAAATAATGTCGGTCGCCATGTTTCCGGCGACCGATCAGTTTATCACTTGCTGCTTGGGCCGCTTTCCACCGTATTTGGAACGGCCCTGCTTGCGATCCTCAACACCAGTGCTGTCGAGGGTGCCGCGAATAATATGATAGCGGACTCCAGGAAGATCCTTCACCCGACCTCCGCGCACCAGAACTACCGAGTGCTCCTGGAGTGAATGACCCTCACCGGGGATATACGCAGTGACTTCGATTCCGTTAGTAAGGCGTACTCGCGCTACTTTCCGCAATGCTGAGTTGGGTTTCTTCGGTGTTTGAGTGCGGACCTGAGTGCACACCCCACGCTTCTGCGGTGCGCCTTTAGGTTGCAGGAATCGTCGCTGCTTCTCCGAATTAAAGATGTACTGCAGAGCCGGCGCTTTTGTCTTTGAGCGCTTTGACTTACGACCTTTCCGGACAAGCTGATTTATGGTCGGCATAGTCACCCTCCATTTAATCCGGGAGCTTACGCCCCAGATCAAATCCCGTTAAAGGAGGCCATCGGACGTGCGCGATGGCCTCGCCTGGAATACTACCTATTCGATTCGGGTAGGTTTCGTCGTGAGCTCCGATGTGAGCTAAACCAAGCCCTCAATCGAAAAACACTACTACCCTGTTAATATTCAGCAATGAGCGATTATTTTATCATGCTGATAAAAGCCCGTCAAGCATTGCACTGCTTGAAATTAGCTGCTTGGGATGGCTACTAAACTAGGCTTAAAACACTCCTACTGGCGGCGTGGATCCATGTCCAACAAGCCCAGCCCCAGCCGCAGGGGACGCCGTCGCTCTTCGTCTTTGCCAAAGCGAATCACCTCCCCATCGTTGCTAATGGCTTCAACCGACAAGCCTAGACTCTGTAATTCCTTAACCAATACTCGGAAGGAAGCCGGGATACCGGGCTCTTCAACCGGTTCACCCTTGACGATCGCCTCGTAAGTCTTCACCCGACCCTGAACATCATCCGATTTAATGGTCAACATCTCCTGTAAGATGTGGGCAGCGCCGTACGCCTCTAGCGCCCAAACCTCCATCTCACCAAACCGCTGACCGCCGAATTGAGCCTTACCACCCAACGGTTGCTGGGTGACCAATGAGTAAGGACCGGTCGAACGAGCGTGTACTTTGTCTTCAACTAAGTGATGTAGTTTCATCATCAATACTTTACCGACGGTCACCGGTTGATCATACACCTTCCCGGTCTTACCATCAAAAAGCAATTGTTTACCAAAGATCGGAAGAGGCTTTCCGGTCTCGTCCATGATTTTTACCGCCAGCGCGCGCAGCGTTTTCATTGACTTGACATTACCTGTCTTACGACCAAGGGATAAAATCCACAGGCGGAGGCAAGCATCAATCGCCGCTTCATTGTACGTCGATCGCATATCGACCGGCACTTCAGAGTCCTCAAAGAGGACGATCTGGTCAGGGTTGAATCCCTCCTCCCGCAACCATTCATGTAGGGTTGCTCGACGGGCATAGCGAGTGTCGATGGCGATCAAGTCAGGCTCATAACCCTTATCAACCAACCATTGTTCCAGGTAGAGGCGCCGCACCTCGTCATCGTCTTCGAACGCCTCTTCATCGTAATAACCCTGTTCTTTGATCCAAGCCCAGGCTCGTTGTCCAACCTCTTCCCAGGCACGGTCAATTAGCCAAGCGCGGGCCAATTCGCTCTCAATCTCCATCTCATCCGCGCCATCAAAGGTTGGCGTAACAGCCCGAAAGCCGAGCCTATAAGCGGCCCAACCAAGGTGGGCCTCCAAGATCTGACCGATGTTCATCCGGCCGGGAACACCCAGAGGGTTTAAAATCAGATCGACCGGTGTGCCGTCTTCAAGGAAAGGCATATCCTCGATGGGGACTACCTTGGAGATCACCCCTTTATTGCCATGTCGACCGGCCATCTTGTCGCCTTCAGTAGCTTTGCGTTTCTGGGCTACAGCAATCCGCACCATTTTCTCTACCCCAGCTGGAAGATCGCGGTGCTCCTCCCGGGTGAAGACTTTCACGTCTACAACCTTGCCGCGTTCGCCATGAGGCATGCGCAACGAAGTATCCTTCACCTCTCGCGCTTTCTCGCCGAAGATCGCCCGCAATAGCTTCTCTTCCGGCGTGAGTTCCTTCTCACCCTTTGGTGTGATCTTCCCCACCAGGATGTCGTTGGGACCGACTTCAGCACCGACGCGGATGACGCCATCCTCGTTCAAGTCCCGTAGTGCATCATCCCCCACATTGGGGATGTCGTAGGTAATATCCTCCGGTCCAAGCTTTGTGTCGCGCGCTTCAACCTCATGCTTTTCGATATGTACAGAGGTATATAGATCCTCACGTACAAGGCGCTCGGAAATTAGAATCGCATCCTCAAAATCCCCACCCTCCCAAGAGATGAAAGCACAGAGCACATTATGACCCAAGGCCAGCTCACCCTCGGCAGTGGACGAAGAGTCAACGATTACATCCCCACGACGCACTCGCTGCCCTTTAACCACTGCTGGGCGTTGATCAATACAAGTGCTTTGGTTGGAACGGTTGAACTTACGTAATTTATACACGTGCTGGTCCTTGCCAGAACGCACAATAACCCGATTTCCAGTGACTGACACTACCTCGCCATCGACTTCGGATAGGATCACCTGCCCAGAATCCAATGCGGCGTGACGCTCCATCCCGGTTGAGACCAGCGGGACTTCCGGCTGGATCAACGGAACCGCTTGAGTCTGCATATTCGAACCCATCAGGGCACGGTTAGCATCGTCGTGTTCCAGGAAAGGTATGAGCGCAGCACTTACACCAACGATCTGTCGTGGTGCGACATCGATAAAGTCGATCTGATCAGGTCTAAAGAACTGGTTGTCACCACGATGTCGGCCGGAAGCTTGGGAACGGACAAATTCATTGGATTCGTTAAGTGGAGCATTAGCTTGAGCAATAACATAACGGTCCTCATCATCTGCCGTAAGGTAGACGATCTCCTCAGAGATGAAGGGGACGATCGGTATCGGATTCTTCCGCCTGGCAAACTTCCTAGCCAGCGCGGGTTTGATCTCCTCCCCATCCTCGGCGGTTACCTTTTTGCTCCTGGGATTGGTGATCACACCTCGTATGTGACGCCCAATTAAGCGCGGGTCTTTAGGCTCCATCTCGCGCAGAACCCTGCGATAGGGGGTTTCGATGAAGCCAAAGCTGTTGACGCGCGCGTAAGCTGACAGACGTCCAATCAAACCGATGTTCGGACCCTCTGGCGTTTCAATCGGGCAAATTCGACCGTAGTGTGAGTGATGAACATCGCGTACATCAAAACCTGCCCGTTCTCGGCGTAGACCACCGGGCCCTAATGCCGACAGAGTCCGTTTATGGCGTAGTTCTGCCAGAGGGTTTGTCTGATCCATGAATTGGGATAACTGGCTGGAACCGAAGAACTCTCGCAGAGAGGCTACCACGGGGCGGATGTTGATCAGGGAGACGGGTGAAATCTGATCTTGATCTCGAATTGACATTCGCTCCAAGATCACTCGCTCCATCCGCCGCAATCCAACCCGCAACTTACCTTGAATCAGCTCGCCGACTGTTTTAACTCGGCGGTTGCCTAGGTGATCGATATCATCGGGTTGCTTGACACCGTTATTGATCAATATCAAGCGTTCAATCAGCCGGACGAGATCCCATTTGGTAACCCGTCGGTGATCGAGCGGTACAATATCATGCAGGTCAAGTTTCTGGTTCAGTTTGTAACGCCCCACTCTCTCCAAGTCATAACGGCGCTGTTTAAAGAGTTGATCATGGAGATATTCACGCGCATTATCCAGAGTAGGCGGGTCGCCTGGCCGCATACGACGATAAAACTCAATCATCGCCTCCTCAGCCAACGTTCGCTTTTTATTGACCTCCCAGACCGGTTCCTGACGGATGGTAGTCGCGATATAGGGATGATCGGGGTTAAAATCGGCTGCGGCAAACAAAGCCAACAGTTCCTCGTCGGATCCCTCTTTAATAGGCTCATCTCCCAATCCATCATCGACCGCGGCCAAAGCCCTCAAGAGTATTGTCACCGGCACTGTGCGTTTTCGGTTGAATTTGAGCGTCAAGTAGTCGCTCTTACGGGTCTCGAACTCCATCCACGCACCACGATCTGGTATGAGTTTAGCGGTTGCCAATCGACGACCGGTGGCACGATTCTCAGGAGCGTCAAAATAAACACCCGGTGAGCGAATTAATTGTGAGACGACAACCCGCTCGGTGCCGTTGATAACGAAGGTGCCTTTCTCGGTCATGAGGGGGAAGTCACCAAGAAAGATGTCCTGTTTTATCGGCTCGGGTACTTCCGATCCCGCTAAGAGTACTGAGATATACAATGGTCCAGCGTAGGTCAAATCCCGCTCGAGACACTCTTCAATATCATGCTTCGGATCTTCAAACCAATATCGGAGCCCGAACTCCTTACTCTCTGGACTATTGCCAGGGAAGTAGAGCCTCATCCCGCCGTTATAGGAAATTATGGGAGATATCTCATCCAGAAGCTCAGCCAATCCCTTCTCCTGCAACCAGGTGAATGCGTCAAGTTGTATCTCGATTAGTCGAGGGAGAGGGAATGTGTCTGGGATACGCGAGTACCACTTCTGACCTGTGGAAGACGCCATGCGGCAACTCCTATATCTTGCTTTGAGTAGTGCAACCGATGATTAATGCAATTGGGAAGGGAAAACACCAAACGGCGGGGCACCACCGGATTTTCTTCCAGTTGCATCCCGCTTCGCTTATTATATTCGACGCGCCGACACGTCCTTGTCGAACCCCTAAATCATCCAAATTACAAAATGTAATTCTACCACAATATCGACATGATGTCTAATTACTTTCTCGTATGTGTCTTAAGGCCTCCGAGGTCTTTTCAATGCTCTCAGAAACGAACTTATGCATGAGTGAGGACTGACTAGATCTTGAGACCCTTGGGGTTTGAAAAACCCCAAGGGTCTTAGTTTCCCCCACACAACGGAATGACAATCTAAGAGAAATTAACTCCTGAAAACGAATTTAGCTAATCGCTGACCGCTGAAACCTAGCCATTCGTTCTTCGAGTTACTTGAGATAGGATAGCTGTATGCCGACAGCCATTCCCTTCCCCAACCCGACTACTCAATATATAAATTGCAGTAGTTGGTATAAGCCCAGTATATAGTCCGAATATAATCCCGCGTCTGACCGTAGCGGATGACCTCCAAAAACAGGTCGGGGTCTTCAGGGGCAAGTTCCTTCCAGATAATAGCGGCGCCCGGACCAGCATTGTAAGCCGCCAGGGAAGCGTAAAGATCGCCGTCGAAGCGATCACGCTGGGTTGCAAGATAATAAGACCCCATACGCACACTAACCACCGGTCGGTACAAGTCGTCATCAGTGTAGCCTGGTGGCCAGCCAAGCTCGTTAAATATATCTTGACCGGTACTTGGGATGACCTGCATCAACCCACGTGCACCGGCATATGAGATTGCAAAGCTCTCAAAAAGACTCTCCTGTCGTGCTACTGAGAGGAGAAATAGACCATCCAAACCTAGATCCAATGCTTGCGGCAGGATAAGCTCACCAAAGTAGGGGGCAAAACGGATGTAACATAAATAAATTGGGGCTGCTTCGATCGTCGCATAGTCTATTCCACCCAGATGGATTACCTGCCAAGCGGCAATGATCGCTGACCGATACAAACCTAAATCGAGGAAGTAGTGCATAAGGCGGTAAGTTGTTTCGGCGTCGTTTTCATATTCATCACGTAGTGATTCAAATTCTAATCTCGCTTGATTGTAGAGCCCAAGCCGCCAAAACTCTCCACCCCGCACCATACGCGGGTCATTTACCAATCGGGAATCGAGCTCAGAAAGCGGCTCCGGACCGGTTATAGGAAACGTCGCTCGTATCCACTCTTCAGCTTCCTGACGCTCAACCTCCAGGTCGACGTCGAAGTTGAAAACACCGAGTGGCCGGAAGGGTTCGCGCCCAGCCAGCAAATCCTCCGCTCGTAATGCGTAGTAGCTGTTAGGATCAGCTTCCATCGCTATACGCCAGGCTGCTTGAGCACTTTCTTCTTCCCCTTGAGCCCGATGCAACTTACCGATCCAAAGATAAACTGCAGCTCGATCAGATGGCTCGACCGCTACCTCCAGACCTCTCTGGAGTGCTGCTTGCGAACCTTTAAAGTCATTCAAACGGTATCGGGCGATCCCAGACAAGAATAACCCCCTGAAGGTCCATTCTGAGTTGGGGTAATCCGTCCCTAGCCGCTCCCATAACTGCGCCGCTTGCTCCAGTTGTCCCGATCGCTCTCTGGCCCGAGCCGCGTCATATAGGAATTCAGATGCTCGATCATGATCGGGTACCGCCGCGACAAAGTCCATCAGTGTTTGGACTGCTTGATCATATTGACCCAGATAGGCCCATTGGGTGTAGGCTTTCTGTTCCCAACCCTGATCCCAAAAGTGGTCCCCGGGGTGATCATCAATCAACAAATCCCATTCATTTACCGCATCTTCATACCTATCTAACTCTCTTAAAGTGAGGCCTTTGTAATAATGAACCGCACCATCATGCTCTACCGGATATGTGGTTAAATAGCGATTGAAAGCAGCCAGTGCGACACCATACTGTTCAGCGAAGTAATCTACCATTCCACGATCGAGTTCATTCACCTGAACACCCGCCTGTACCAGAGCCACAAGACCGAGGTATGAGTAATCTGAGCGGTGATAATTCTCCACCGCGTGTAGATAAAGCGCATGAGCCTGATCGATCTGCCCGAGGGCTGTGTAGGCCTGGCCCCTCAAATAGTCCATCCGAGCTTTGGTATAGTCGCTGATGGTTCGATCATAGATCTCGGAGTACTTACTTAAAGCCATTATGTAATCACCCATAGAAGCGTAGGTTTGGGCGATCTTGATCTCAATCTCAAGCCCATCACTCAGTTGTGGAGCTTGCAGAGCGTCCTTATAGACGGCTACTGCGGCGGAGTGGTCCCCATTTGCTTTCAGGGCATCGCCACGAAGTTTTTGGACATAGGCGTCGATCAATCCAGGCCGGTGGATAAGGTATTGTTGGTAATCTTGAGCTGCCTCCCCGACCCGCCCAAGCGCCTCCTGAGCTTGAGCACGATGAAAAAAGCCCTGACCCAAGCGGTCGTGGTCCGGGTAGGAAGTGATAAAAAGATCGAGCGCTTCGACGGCTTCCTGGAAACGTCCCACCCTTATTAAAGTGACACCTTTTCCAAGTTGTGCCGACCCTCTATCAATCGGGTTGATCGTCTGCTCGAAGACTTTCTGGTACTCAATAAGTGCTCGGTCCCATTCCCCATTGAAATTAGCCTTCTCAGCAGTTTGGAGTTGTGAAGATGGTAAATAAGTTGGGGTAGGTGTGGGTGTTTGAGTGACCGTCGGCGTTGGGGTGATGCTTGGTGTCGGAGTGGAGCCCAATCCCATTACTTCAGGTAAGTTGCAGGCAAGCACGGTAAACATTAAAGTAAG
>JAUVOZ010000184.1 GCA_030598885.1 Anaerolineae bacterium
AGCAGGAAGAGAGGAAGGAACGCGTCATTGCTTAGCGAGATCGTACATGTTAAAAATTTTCTTGTTTGGAAAATCAATCTTTATCCGGGTTGCCTTCTTGTGGGGGTATCGGCTCACCACACCACTGACAGTTAGTCCCGCCGGGTGGGATCACGGCGTCGCACTTAAGGCAATTAATCTGTTCATCGAGCGGAACTACACCACCCTCCAGGTCAGCTGCAAGCCGCACTACGTCGTATGGGCTCATAGCGTCGCTACCGGAGCCACTGTCGATTAGGTCGCCGCTGATGCGAACACCACGAGCATCTTGATCGATGACATAACCTTGACCACGGAGGGATTGTGCCAGGTTTTCACTTATTTCGTCAGGCTTGGTTGAAGGAGGAGGAAGCTTTTGGCTTGAAAGCAGCCTCCGCGTCTCTTCAGGTAGGTCTTCCAATAAAGATTCAGGCCACGGACCCTCTGGTGAGGTGCCAGCTGAATTTGATATTAACTGGCGGAAGTGTTTAGCGGGGTCGGCTTTCACCTCTGGATCTTCAGGCTGGGATGCATCGATGATTTCTGACTCGTCCACCTCAACCGATGTCGGTCCGGCAGAGCAGGCTGAGCAGACCAGTATGTAGCCTGAGCCGTTGAGAGCCAGCAACTGCTGCATCGACCCACCGCAGGCTGGACAGATCAAGGTGTCTTCTGGGGGAGATGATGACTCCACTTTTTCACCTCACTCTCATCCTGACTGTAGCACAACCCAATGTGGGGTACAAGATCGACGAGCTAGACATTTTCTACTACATATAGATGAATCGGAACCGAGTCCAGTCTTTCCTGGTGGAATCCTAGGCTGGCAGCTTGTCTTCCAGGATCATCTCTAGTATCGGGGCTTCAAGATTGGGGATCAGGCAAAGAGTTTCGGTCTTTCACCTTTACCACTTTTCCCAGAGTGCATTCCTCGTTCGACTGATGGAAGCGCTCAGCATAGGCTTGGTTACGCCATTCGAAAGCAGTTTCCAGGCTTTGAACCTCGCCAGGTACCATTAGAGTAGAACGCACGTAGGCAGCGTCCTCTGAGACGGGGTAGGGACCAATACGGCTGAGCAATAGCATTACAGGGGCGGTGTAGCCTACCGCGGCTAGGATGACCAGGATCATGACATCCATCAAACCTTCCTCAAGCGGATTGACCCCGAACGCGAGTGCGACAACTAGCAGCACCAACGCCATCAAAGCGGAAACTAAATACGCCTGTAGGCGCGCGCCCTTCTCCTCTTCGCTCCGCTGAGCAGCGCGTTTGTGACACTCTGCGCAAAGAGGCAGGTTGAAAGAGGATGACTTTCGTTGGCCAACGCCCTGGCCTTTAGGGAGCGAACCGACCAAGGCTAGTCGCCCGCGAACTGGTGTGCCCGAACAGTGAGCACAGATATCGCTTGGGAACTTGACCTTTGTTCCTTTCATAACCACCCGAAACCGCTGCCCAGGCGGAGGATCATTCTCTCTGATTGTGAAGCGAGGCTCTTTTGAGACCTCATTCTCTTCAACAAGCGTCTCTATTGCCGGGGTAGGTGGCACTTGGATCTCAGACGAAGCAGGTAGGATGGGGGTATCGATCTCCATGTCGAGCGCCTCTTTATATCTTTGTGGGGTAATGAGGGGCGCTTCATGAGGGTCGAGTTCAGCTTCAGGTTCAAGGACGGGCGGTTCTGGTGGTGGAGAGATCTCAGGTTCAGTTGGAATGGGTACAGCGGTGGGAGGGACCACTGCTGCAGATTGGGAAGGTTCAAGCGGCGCAGGTTTCTCGATGAAGGGAGAAGTTGGCGTCTCGATCGGAGCCGTCGGAGGGTGCTCGGAGGCGGCTTGCTTCTCAACGGTTTCAGGCCATATCCATTGGCGCAACGCAACATGTTGGGTCTCGGGATACGCATTATCGATCTTGCCGTACATTACCCGCTCCCCACCCTCCTCGACGACGAAGGCTGATCTGCAATTACCGCAAGTGACATAATCGGGAAAGGTCTCGACATGGACGACCTGCAGTGCTGGTTGACCGCAGATCGCGCAACTCAGGTCGTCTACGTAGTCGTCTTTAAGGGTCAAGCTTGGAGTTGGTGTCATACTCGATTCTCGATTTTTTCACGCCGCTCAGATTAATTTAGCACAATGGTCTTTGGAGGGCAATGAGATCAAAGTAAGATGCGCGTTCCTGGCCGGCTTTAGAATCCATTCCAATAGCTTATACAGATTCATCGAAATGAAGCTTGTTATCTAAAATTCGACTCGGTCGGAGAAAGCTCTTCTCGTAGCCGAAGCTATTTTTATGGTTGGGCTGGAGGTCCGTGGGTGTAAGGCAGAGGCAGGAAACGGTTATCTTTTCAAAGCCAGCGCAGCTTCATCGACCCAGCCGACTTCTCCTGAAAAATTAACTTTCCACCAATAGGTCCCCTTGGCAAGAACCCCGTTTAGATAATTGAGGTGGGGCAAGATAACACCTTCCGTGTTTTTCGCGACGGAAGATATCGGCGCGTAATTCGTACCCGGACCGAGGTGCAGATTTGTGGCATATAATGTTTTTACCTGATCGCCAGGCCAGAATGTTTTTGATCGGTCCATCGGCTCTACCACTACCATCATCATTCCATTGCCCACCCATCGTTCTTGCCCATCAGAAGGCGAATTCTTTACCTCGCCATTAACCCACATCGTTGATGAGCCACCGCCATCTTGGTTTATGCCCCAGCTGGCACCTAAAGTATCCTTGCAGAACGCGCCCAACTCTGTGATGGTCATGCCAATGCTGTACTGATCATTACGGCCATCAACCACGATGAAATAAATGAAGCTATCATTAAGGCATATGGCGGTTCGCGGGTTGCGATAGATGGCTCCTAAGTCATCTATACTTTGGATGACTCCTTCCTGGAGGAAGAAGTAGTTACCTCCGACACTTGTATAGGTACTTGTCCAATCAAGGGGGTTCGGTGTTTCGCAGCTATTTCCGTAATGGGTGATTTCGAGGGAGATACCAACAACATCACCCACCTTATAATTTTCAAGCAGTGCGATCCTTGATCTGCCATGGGCTGAGATGACGATGTGATCAAAGGGAATAGGGATGGAACCCTGGTCATCCCAAATCTCTCTCACAATACCAATATTCATGTCGGGTAGTGACAAGATTCCCATTGGTTGGATTAGTTCTACCAGATATTCAACGCCTGAGTCGTATTGATGGCTGTAGCGATCGTATTGCGGGGTGTAGATGACAGTTTCGTTGTCTCTTCGGATACCGTTAATATTATTGATCCTCCGCGTATTCCCAGTGTAGATATTGGTGATAACCTGTCGTGCTGACTTGTGATAAACACAGCCGCCGATGAACGCGCTTCGATCTGATTTCCAGGCAAATCCACTTCCGCCTCCATGGTCGCCAAACTGCTTGATATACCACCCAGAATGGATGAACCCCGGATGGGGAACCCCCGTCTCCGGGTTATAGTAGGAACCGTTAATCGCGACCACTACCTGGTTGCGGGAGCCCCAGTTGCCGTCCCAGGTGTTGATCGCCTGATCATATCGGCTGGCCATACCGCTGACCGTCTCTTTGCCATGCGCCAGAGTCACTTGCGCAATGCTGCTTTCAAGGATGACATTTAGATTGTTCCGATCCATCCGGGATACGAAAGCTCGGTTTGGACCCGGAAGGAGAAATTCCCGATACTCAATCCC
>JAUVOZ010000194.1 GCA_030598885.1 Anaerolineae bacterium
CATAATTGTATCCGTCACTAAAACTCGCATCCCTAATAAAGTAATTTCTGAGGCCATAGCCTCATCCTCCCGGTCGATCACCAGGCCAGACAAAAGATCCTGAAAGTGCTCGGCGACAGTCAGCGCGGAGGACTCGAAACCCAAATCAACGAACATCTTAGCGGCCGGTCCTTTAATCGTCTTGCCCCCCACTATTGGTGACACACCAATGACCGGTTTGGC
Source organism: Anaerolineae bacterium (assembly GCA_030598885.1). Classification (GTDB taxonomy): domain Bacteria; phylum Chloroflexota; class Anaerolineae; order Anaerolineales; family E44-bin32; genus DUEZ01. The sequence goes on from JAUVOZ010000194.1 coordinate 223, forward strand.
AGCAACCGCCTCTCGAACGCCAGATACAGATAGGATCGGATCTAAACTGACCCAAGGGTTGGAAGGACACAATATAACCAGGTCTGTCGCCAATAAAGCCTCCAGCACACCAGGCGCTGGGTTGGCGGTCTTCAGACCATCGAAGTGGAACCCGTAAACCCGCGGTTCACAACTATGGACGACAAAGTAGTCCTGGAAGGACAACTCACCTTCATCCGAGATTACAATCGTCCGCACCGGTTGGTCCGACATGGGCAACACAGCTACCGCGACACCAAGCGCCTGGCAGATGTGTTGGGTGACAGCAGTCAGGGAGTGATCTTCACCAATAAGGCGTGTCCGCTCATGGTGCAGAGCTAGATCTCGATCACCGAGGCCAAACCACGTTGGTCCGCCAAGCTCGCCGAGGGCTTCCATAAAGTTCCAGGTTTCATCCACTCTCCCCCATCCGGTGTGAGGATTGGCAAGTCCAGCTAAGGCATAGATCACCGAGTCTAAATCAGGGCAGATGACCAAACCGAGGTGCTCAAAATCATCCCCGGTATTCACAATCACGGTCAATTGATCGTCCGGTAAAACCCCAGCCAGACCACTCACCAACTTGGCTCCACCAACGCCGCCAGTCAGTGCTACGACCCTTCGCAACACAATCTCACCTCAGCATCAGGTTTCCTGCCACGATCCTTCCCGCCCTCACCAGGATACCCGAGAGCAATCGTACAATGCAGCTCCCTCATGGCAGGTAACTCCAAGGTACCACCTACCGCATCCGGGGTTTAAAAAAAAAGTGGAACACACTCAGTTGGCTTCCGTCCCTTTTGCATGGACTGTGAGCATTAGGTTTTGGCCAACCTTGACCACGCTCTGCACGGTTATCTGTTTCTCCGCTTGAGAACGGACTTCGTTGGGGTAACGGCCTATGTTCTGCATCATAAGCCACCTTACCTCTACCCTCCAACTACGACGTAATTTACCGAAACAGATCCAGCTCCTTGGGGCGTAAAATCTCATCCAGCGTCCCCTCACGCAAGGTATAGGGAAGACCGCGTATATGAATCACAGGAATACCCTCGTCCGCTTGGCCCATCAGGATCGAGGCTGCGGCTGCCACCTCATCTGCTAAACCCACCTGGGTGGTCATTAGGGGGTCTCCAAAGAGATCGGGTCGACCCCGCAGATCGAGCAACGCAGGAAAGCCCGCGACACCTATGGCGATGCCCACTGTGCCCAGCCGCCATGCGCGCCCGTGGGAGTCGATAATTATGACCCCGATTTCTGCCCCAGTTGCATCTTGAAGACGCTCGCACAACATTTGAGCAGAGGCATCGGGGTTCTGGGGCAGCATGGTGACCCATTCACCCTGTTGCCCCACTTCACCCTGCACGTTGGAATGATCTACACCAGCGTTGGCACACACAAAACCCAGGCGGTGTTCGACGATGATTATTCCGTTCCGCTTGCGGAGGACTTGGCGGCTCTCATTCAGGATGACCTCCACCAGCCTAGGATCCTTATCGGTTTCCTCTGCCAGACGGATAGCCTCTGACGAAGGATCCACTTCCATCAAGTTGATCAACCGCCCTTCAGCTTTCGACACCACCTTCTGGGTTACTACTAGCAAATCACCGTCCTGCAAGGTTAGGCCGGCGCGCTCCACGCCCTTCAGAATCAAAACCGCAAGGTCATTCCCGGGGAATACAAGGGGAAAGCCTGGCAGGGCAGTGAGGATCATTTGGGAGGTCATTACTCTGGATCGGCCCGATTCTCCACAGGCTCACCGGTGATGCGTATACCAGCGGCCTTCACCTTGTAGCGTTGGTTAATGCCGATAAGAATCGAAGTCAAGCCTTCAACCACGACAGCATTCTGAAGCGGACCTGCATCCCAACCAACTAATTTCGCCGCTGCAACCAGGGTCAACGCCTGCTTGCGGGCTTCCTCACTATCCCCACAAACAAGCACATCGCATGGCACCGGCCGATCTTCAAGCAGATGTATATGAGAGACGTTTTGAAATGCCGCCACTACATCCACTCCGTCGCCGAGGATTTCCTGCGCCTCTTGCGCTGCGCTTCCCGCCGACGGCATCTGCACCTGACCCTCTTTGGGTGGAACTAGGGGTACGGTTGTATCCACCAGTACCTTCCCTTGAAGATGGTCTTTGAGAGCTTCCAGGATTGAGGTGTGCGCTTCATAAGGCACGGTGAGAACCGCAATGTCACATGATTGAACCGCCTCCTCATTGGCCATACTACGGACCACATCCCGACCTAGACGTTCATTGACCTCGGCTGCCACCCTTTCAGCCTTCTCAGGTGTGCGGGAACCTATGATCACGTGGTAGCCTGCACTAGCCCACCGATAAGCTAAGCCTGGACCTACTTTTCCTGTCCCCCCTAGAATAGCAAGTGTAAGAATCAGTCGTTCGCTCATATTCACTCCAACTTAGATGGGGCCGGCACTCAGTCCTCCGGCACAAAGGTTTGATAACGTTTCCAGATATCCAGCATTCGCTGTGGGTCACGGGGTCGGACCTTGTGTACAAGATTAGATGGGACACCCGTGTACCACTTCCAGCTAGTATTTTAATTTCGCCGGCATCGACGAACTACCACCAATCTAAGGTTCGCGATTCTAACACGGGGGATAAGCCGATACAAGCACTCAAAGGTGGATGGGTGTGGAGAGTGTCACCTTGACCAGGATTTTTCGCTCAACTGAGACTCCCCTGCAGCAATATGCAATCGCTCATCAGGTGTTCTTGACCCGGTAGGAGCACAAACAGAGATATCACCCGCCAGGGATTATTCGCGTCAATTTGAGATCCGAGGCGATCCGAATATCCTAAATCACCTCAGCATACGGCTTGCGCTTCAGGAAACACCCCATCCCACGTTGGCCTAACCACTCCTCGCCATCAACGATCAAGTGACCACGCAGGAAAACCTTCTCCGGGAACCCTACAAGTTCCCAACCCTCATAGAGATTATAATCCGTGCGGTGATGGGCGTGAGCTATGCCATACTTGAGCGGGCGGTCAGGATCCCAGATGACAATGTCGGCGTCGGAGCCAGGGAGTAAGGCGCCTTTCTGTGGATATACACCGAAGATCTTAGCCGGGTTAGTGCTGGTCAGAGCAACGAATTGATTAGGGGAGATCCGTCCCTCTCCTACTCCATAGGAC
>JAUVOZ010000038.1 GCA_030598885.1 Anaerolineae bacterium
AGCGCTGCGTGTCTACGAACAGGTCCGTACCATCGATACCAGTGATGAGGAAGCCCGTAGCAATGTCATCGACCTCAACCTACGACTTGGTCAGGAGGAGCAGGCTGCTCAAGAACTCGATAGCTACTTGGAATACCTGGTTCAGGCACAACGCAGTTCGGAGGCACTGAATTTGCTCGAAGAGTTAGCGCGTAAACACCCGGGTAAGCAACCGCTCCATGCCCGGCTGGCGGAAGCCTATCGGGCAGCTGGCCGCAAAGCAGACGCTATCGCACAGTATGACGCTCTTGGAGAGATCCAGCTTGACGCTGAGCAGAATCAGGAAGCAATCAAGACCATCCAGACGATCATCGACCTTGAACCCCCTGACCTCGAGGGTTACCGTGAATTACTGCGAAATCTCAAAGACCGCCCATGATCCTACTCTTGGTCAATGGTGAATCATTACCATGAGCAATATCCTGAGCGAGCTTACCTTTTACTTTCAACGATTTGACTGGCTGAGCTTTGTCGATCTGCTCCTGGTTACAGCCATCGCCTTCTTCTTGTTAAGACTTGTTAAGGGTACTCAGGCAGTTGTCCTGATTCGGGGTTTGATCTTACTGATCATTGTCACCACCTTGTTGACCATCTTGCGTGGCCTCCCGGCTTTCTCATGGTTGCTGCGAACCACACTCCCCGCCCTGCTGGTTGCGATCCCAGTCATCTTCGCTCCAGAAATCCGCCGTGGTTTAGAACGCCTTGGTCGGGCTGGTAGTTTGTTATCACTTGGCTCCACGACCGATCACATGGAGCGGATGATCGATATCATCTGCAGCACCGCACAACGCCTGTCCGACCGACGCTACGGAGCGCTGATAGTGGCTGAGCGTGAAGTTCACCTTGATGAGTACATTGATACTGGCGTTCCGCTAGATGCACATCTGACCCCGGAATTACTACTGCAAATTTTCACCATTAATACTCCCCTGCACGACGGTGCGGTGATCCTGCGCGATGATCGGGTCACCGCGGCTGCCTGTGTGTTGCCGCTCTCCGCTAGTGGAACCCTATCTCGCTCGCCAGATCGCCAGATGGGCCTACGTCATCGCGCGGCGCTTGGGATCAGCGAAGTCAGCGATTCGGTGACCGTTGTAGTGTCCGAGGAGACAGGTAATATCTCCGTCGCCCATAACGGTCGTTTAATTCGCCGCCTTAATCGCAAAAACCTGGGCAACATCCTAACCAGCTTCTTACGCCGTAGAACGGTGCGCGGGTTGCCTGCCTGGCTCGATAGTCTGCCAATCCCCTGGCTCAAACCCCGCGGCCAGGCTCCCAGAGACTGAGAGGAACGATCAATGCTTCAATGGCTTCGGGCAAACCTGGGAACCTTGCTTCTGGCTTTTGTCATGGCGCTAACAGTATGGGTAGCCGCCGTCAACCAGGACGACCCGATCGTAGAAAGTATCTACCCTCAACCTATCGAAATTGTCTATGCTGATCTTACCGAAGGAATGTTGATCGTTGGTCATACCCCCCAAGATGCAAATGTTACTATACGAGCTCCGGATTCGGTATGGAAGGAACTATCTCCACAAGATATCTACCTCGAGGCTGACCTGAGCGGGCTTGAAGCTGGTATCTACCGGATTACGCTCAAACATCATGTCAACCGCGAGCCATCCCAAGTGACCGAGGTCGAACCCGAGGTAGTGATATTGACCTTGGAGCCATCCACATCAAAAGAATTGGCGATTCAAGTATTGACGTTTGATCAACCTGCACTCGGCTATGTAGCGGAGGAACCAATCGCAGTACCAGACCACGCCACTGTCGTTGGTCCCACATCGGTTGTAGAACAAATCTATGAGCTGCGGGCTGAAATCAGCCTCGCCAATCGCCGTGAAAGCTTGGATCAAGAAGTTGCTTTGATCCCGCTTGACGAAAACGGGAATGAGGTGAAAGGTGTCCTTATTCCAATCGAACAAGTACGCATTACAGTTCAAATCAAGCCTGGAGAACGATATCGCCCAATATCGGTGATACCAGACATTGAAGGCCGGGAGGAATTGGAAGCCATCGGCCATTACCAGGTAACGGCAATTAACGTCATACCAAGAGAAGTCATCGTCTTTTCCTCCGATAAAGTAGTACTTGATGCCTTACCAGGTTATGTTGAAACTGTGCCTCTCAACATCCTCGATGAGACTCATCAGGTTGAACGCCGCCTACCCCTCAACCTACCAGAGGGTGTCTCGTTGGTAGGTGATCAGAGCGTCCTGGTCCAGGTCACCATCGTTCCCGTCATGGAATCAATTACGATCACCAGGGTGGTTGAAACCCAGGGGTTAGGCCCCGATCTTTACGCCTACTCCTCACCGGATACAGTGGATGTCATCCTTACCGGTCCTGCGGCTACTTTGGACGCCCTTCGGCCGGAGGATGTGCGGGTTGTGCTTGACCTGCTTGATCATGACACCGGCATCTACCAAATCGAGCCCCAAGTGATTTTATTACCCACCGACCTCGAGTTTGACACGCCAATGCCTGCCACCATCGAGGTAAACATCACAACCACTCCACCGCCTGCACCCACCCCCACGTCTTGAGCATCTATGACCAAACCGGTCGTTGCGCTGGTAGGGCGCCCCAATGTTGGTAAATCGACCCTTTTCAACCGCCTAGCGGGAGAACGACTGGCAGTAGTCGACGACACTCCGGGCACAACCCGAGATCGCAAGGTAGCCGAAGCGGAGTGGAATGGGATAACTTTCGACATCGTCGACACCGGCGGTATAGATCCGACAAACCTTCGTCGCAAGGAACCACTTTCGGTTGACTCTGCCGACTACATCCCACAGATCCGCGCTCAGGCAGAGATGGCAGCTTATGAGGCTGATGTGATTCTATTCTTAGTGGACGTTGAGAATGGTGTCACACCTGCCGATCAGGAAGTGGCCGGAATCCTCCGTAAGTTGCAACAGAAGCGCGCCGGCAAACTTTGGCCACCCGTGTTGCTTATAGTCAACCGCTGTGATAACTCGCAGCGCCGAGCGCAAGCCGCCGAGTTCTATAGACTTGGTATGGGCGACCCTATCCCGATCTCCGCACTTCATGGCACCGGAACTGGCGATATGCTCGACCAGCTGATCGAATCAATGGGCGCCAAGGCACGCCCAGAACTTGAGCCGGACACTTCGGTTAAGATCGCCATTGTGGGACGACCTAACGTGGGCAAGTCCAGTCTGCTAAATCGATTATTGGGCGAGGAACGAGTTATCGTTTCTCCCATCCCTGGTACAACACGCGACGCGGTTGATACTCAATTGACCTACCATGGTACACCTATCACATTAATTGATACCGCTGGGATTCGTCGGCGAGGTAGAATTGAGCCTGGTGTGGAGAAGTACTCCGTGTTACGGGCGTTGAAAGCCATGGATCGTGCCGACGTTGTCTTGCTCCTGGTCGACGCGGCCGAAGGGGTGGCTGCCCAAGACGCCCACATCGCCGGGATGGCGATCGACAAGATGAAAAGCGTTGTGGTGGTTGTGAACAAATGGGACGCTATATCAAAAGATACCCACACCATGCCCGCATATACGCTGCATGTCCGCGAGCAACTGAATTTCCTCGACTATGTACCGGTCCTCTTTATCTCTGCGTTGACCGGACAACGCATCGGTCAAGTTCTGCCCACCGCGCTACAGGTCCAAGAGGAACGTTTGCGGCGCATTCCCACCGGCGAATTTAACCGGTTACTACAGCAGGCTCTCAGTGCTCACGCCCCACCTGCACGAAAGGGCAAACAACTTAAAATCACCTTCGCCTCCCAGGTGCGGACCAACCCTCCTACATTTCTCTTCCATGTAAACGATCCTGAATTGGTGCACTTCAGCTACCAGCGCTATCTTGAGAACCGCATTCGGCACCATTATAGCTTTCTGGGCACACCTTTACGCCTTTCGTTCCGGCGGCGTTCATCATGAACGCAGGAAAGTAGCCGTGCGGTCGATGATAACCCACATCAATAGGTCACATCTACTGTGAATTATTCATCTCTCACATGATATAATTCCCGAAAGTGACCGAATCACACGTGGATAAACCCGCGCCCCCGGAGTGGGGCGCCTCTTCATCACTCGGTTGTGGACGCCGATTTCTGCGTTTGCTGGGAGAATTATTCCAAACCGCTCTCATAGCATTGGTGCTCTTCCTAGCGGTTAACCTGATAACAGCCCGCATCCGGGTTGAAGGCATCAGTATGGAACCCAGCCTGCATGACGGCCAGTTTGTCGTTGTGAACCGGCTTGCCTATCGCTGGCATGAATTACAACGCGGGGATATTATCGTCTTCCACTTCCCACCCGACCCCAGCCGTCGGTTTATTAAACGCGTAATCGGCCTGCCTGGGGATGTTATTTCCATCCATGACGGTCAGGTCTTTGTCAATGGTCTGTCGTTGACCGAACCCTACCTTGTTGATGAACCCCTTTACCATGGCGAGTGGCGGCTCACTCCAAGTGAGGTATTCGTACTCGGCGACAACCGGAACAACTCCTCCGATTCACAGAATTGGGGCCCATTACCTGAGGATGAGATCATTGGCAAGGCAATACTGATTTACTGGCCACTGGAAGCTTTGAGTTTGATCCCTCACTATGATCTGGTCGGAGCAGCAGGGGAATGACGGTACGCGTTTATATATATCATGGTCGGTTATGCTAGAATTAACACAATCGGAGACTCGCTGAGACTCATCCCTGGGGAAGTGCCGATCTACTCAGATGCCATTCACCAAAGAACCTATGGCGATGAGTTCACTTTCTCCAAAGCACGAGCGTATGCCTGCCTGAAACCCCTTGCGTTGTTAGGATAATGCTGCATGAACAATGAACCATTCTACCCTTGCCAGGAATGTAAGGTCGGCACCCTTCATCGCGATTACGCGTTCTTCTTCACCATCCAAGGTGGGCAACCGATCTGCGTACCTGATTTTCCGGCCTGGACATGTGACTTATGCGGCCGACGTGATTACGATTCGGTTGCCTTAACCAAGCTCCAGGCAATATTTGAACCGGATCACCGTTCACGGCAGGAACAACACCAGTCTCCGAAGATCGCCGACCAGGATCACACCTCAGTTCCAGTTGATCCACAAGTGCATATCTAGTCAACCGATGGTATGCCCATAGGTGGTTATTAATATCTACACTGAAAAACGCCCGAGCACGAGAAAGGGAACGGTAGCGTCCAGTCGGGTATACCCACAACCGGAAAGATTTAACGTTTTTATGCTTGATGGACGCATCGTTCGGGAAATTAATCAACACCACTTGGGGTGATCCAGCATGTCTGAAAATAACCACGCCCTCTCACCACCGCGGGTGATCGTCATCGCCGATATCGAAAGTAACGCCCAGGCGCTGGTCGACCGCGTGTTGAAGCCAGTAGGAATACCCGCCTGGATAGCAGGCCCAACAGCCCCGCCCCCTGATGTGCTGATTGTCGATGTAACCCAACTACGTGGGGATCCCTTAAGCAGCCTACGGATATTGCGCTCAGATGGTGAGGAAGCGCCAGCCATCGTGCTGGCTGCACATCTCCCACATACCCGCCTGCGTGACCTGTTTCGTCTCAGCGTTAGAGACTTCCTACTTAAGCCTTATCGTCCAGCTGAATTATGCCAATCTGTCCAAGATGTTTATGAAGCACATTCCACCGAAACCAACACTCAAATCCTATCCCAGCGGCTGGATGTCATGCGTGAACAGGTCCGCCTCCGTTCGGAGGAGATTCGTGTGTTGAGCGAGATCGGACGGGTGGTCGTCAGCCTGGGAGACCTCGACACCATCCTACGGCGTGTAGTTGAGGCGGCGACATTCATAACTGATGCTGAGGAGTCGAGCATCTACCTTGCTGAACCGGGCACTAATGAACTCGTCCTAAGGGCTACTAAGCAGGCTGGGGAACGGTATGCCTCTTTGAAACGTCTGCGAGTAGAAGATACTGTGATTGGGGAGATCATGGCCACCGGAAAGCCCGTTCTTCGCCAGCGGTCTCTCGAGGGTGGTCCGATCAAGATCCAGACCGGTTTCTTAGTTCAATCACTGATCAAAGTCCCGATACGTGTAAGTAGCAATATAGTTGGTGTACTTGGAATCTACAATTGGTTGACACCCCGTTCTTTCACCGATCACCATTTGACGCTACTCAATGCTCTCGCTCATTGGACTGGAGTTGCGCTCGAGCATGCTGAACTACTCCGGCTGGCAGAACCAGCGGTACCAACTAACGTCCAAATCACCGCCGCCCCACTGAACCTCATCGCCGGGATCGAGCAAGCCATCGAAACCTTGGAACCTCTTCTCACCAAATCCTTGGGTCAGGTGAGCGACAGCCAACATCAGCAGCTGCGTTCTTTACACAATCATCTTAAAGAACTGCGTTCTTTACCCATGGCTACCCTCAATCCCGAAGAAGCCAAGGAAATGATCGACCTACCTGGCTTGTTAGATCAAGTCGTCGATGAACTCCGCCTTTCAGCAACTCAACGAGGACTTGACCTGAGCGCCGAGCACACCCCTACGATACCACTCTTCCGCGGTGATAGAGGCCGAACAAGGCGGGTAGTTGAAACGCTTGTGTCCGCCGCCATCCGACGCACAAACAAAGGCCGTATTATCCTTGAGGCCCACCTGTTCGAAGTTCAGGACGGTCAGAGTGAAAGCCTACCCATTCCCGAGAAACTTTACCCGCTGGACGGATTGTGGGCTGCGGTAAGGATTTCTGATAGTAGTCCTGGACTATCTCCAGACACAATACGATCCCTGACTGTTCGCGATTCAGATCCATCGAGCGGCCAGATGGGTCCTGGCCTTTCAATGGGTGAAATCCGCATGATTGTTGAAAGCATGGGGGGGACCTTGTGGTACGAGCAAACACCAGCGTCCTCGACGATCACCTTCGCCATGCCAATCATCTGAGTGGAGCAGGATCATGGCCACTAAGTCAATCTCCGTAGAGATCTACACCGCAAGCCACCGCATCTTGGGTCGAGTAAGCCCCGGCGCCACAGGGCTGTTGAGCTACCTCAATATCCCGACCACATCTTATCTTGAGATCGAGGGTGCCCACGTGATGCGTCTGCATCAGCCAGGTCGCCTGGCAGCTCGTCACCCAGCCTTATGGATCGTGAAGAGTGAAATTGTTACAATACTGCTAAGCAGTCGAGCTGAGCTTGGACCTACGGCGTACGTGAGGGGTGGTTACTCAACAACTAAACCCCATTGGATTCGAATTATTATGGGCGGTTACGAGCTACGGGGCTTCGTTGAGACCCCCGGTAAATTCAGCTTCGGAGCATTAATGTTCGAGGGCGATAGCATATTCATTCCTCTCTACAGTGGCGAGTTGGGCGCTATCCTGTTCCCTGCAGTTAGGGGCGAATCTCCTGCAATGGTTTTCAACCGCAATATGGTTGATGCCATCGGCTTGCTGTCTAAAGATGAGATTCCGGCAGTAGCTGAGTAGGTGGGCTAGGTTCGTCAAACAAACTGCAGCTATTCATGAGGTAACATTTCCATGCGTCAACCTATCATTGCCGGTAACTGGAAAATGCATCTGGGTCGCGTAGACGATGCACTAGCATTCGTTCGACGCATCCGTCATCCATTGAATGAAATTGAGGGGATAGAACGGGTGCTGTGTCCTCCCTTCACTGTGCTGGCAGCTGTGGCTGAGGTCTTACTTCCCACAAGCATCAGCCTCGGCGCCCAAACCATGCATTGGGAAGAACGAGGCGCACATACAGGTGAAATCTCGCCATCCATGCTGGAAGGATTGTGTAAATACGTCATCTTGGGTCATTCAGAGCGTCGAGCTACAGAAAGCACGGCCGAAAGTGACCCCGCCATAAACCGTAAAGTACACTCAGCGCTGTCATATGGGATAAACCCGATCATCTGTGTAGGCGAAAACTTACAACAGAATGAAGCCGATGAAACGCATGCCTTTGTCGGCAAACAGGTACGAGCTGCGTTGGAAGGGCTAACCGACGAACAGGCTAAGAAGTGCGTGATCGCCTACGAGCCAATATGGGCAATCGGTACCGGTAAGGCGGCTACCCCGGCCGATGTGAACCGTACTATCGGGCTTACCTTACGCGGCGCAATCTCCGAATTGTTGGGCGAAGAGGTAGCCCAAGCCATGCGAATACAGTACGGCGGCAGTGTCAACGTTGAGAATATTGCCAACTTCATGGCTATGCCAGAAGTGGATGGCGCCTTGGTCGGGGGAGCAAGCCTCAAACCGGATTTTGTGGAGCTGGTACGTCGGGCGAAGAATTTCTAGGGCTGACAATACAACTACGTTTCATAACTAAATCGAAACCGAATACGGTTCTCTAGCAACATCCGCTACTCGCTCAAGTGTGACCTCATCCACTACACCGACGATTACCGCACGAATAGCGCCGGGATCGAGTTTAAGAATTTGCCTCGCTCCGTTCCCCTCGTCGATCACCAACACCGTGTCCCCTGGGCCGGCCTGCGCCACATCCACCGCGATGTCGTAGTAGCCGGTTTCCTGACCGTTCAGGTCAAGCTGATCCACCAGCAACAGCTTACGCCCCTCCAGGTGTGCGATCTTGATCGTGGCAACTACCGACCCGATGACTTTACCGATGTACATAATCAGTCATCCTCTTCCAGTAGGTAGTGCCAAACCGCGGTTTGTTGCTGACGGCGCGGTCCGCGCTCAACTTCGACTTCGTCCACGATCCCGGTAATCGCCAGATCCACTGGTACAAAGACCTCCGGAAGCGCCTGTGCCCCCTCGCGGCTGGCGACGACAAAAACCAACTCTCCCGGACCGGCTTGGGCGGTCGCATCGGCGGCGATTTTCGGCTGACCTTGAGGGACTAAATCCTCGTCGAGAGGCTGCACGACGAGAAACTTAATTCCCTCTAATCCTTGGTATTTACGAGTAGCGACTACCGTGCCGATAACCCGACAGAACTTCATAGTCTGCCAATCACTCTAGTGCGAAAACGGGTGGCTTCGACTAGGTTGTCCCACATCTCAGAGTGAAGCTGCGGGATTACGACCTGGCGTACGAGCAACTCAGGTCGCTCAAGCACGCCCACACCGATCTCGATCGCGGCTTCCACATCAGCGACCAACCCGGAGAAGAGCACGATTCCCTTGCCTCCCAGTCCATCTGCCAGTCGCACCTCGACCAAGCGTACCTCAGCCCCCTTGATACCTGCATCAGCGGCATGAATGCTGGCCGCGACGGTGGTCGTCTCAATTACACCCAGGGAGTCGGTGATATCCGGGACGCGCCCACCACCAACCGCCTCCACTACATCAGGATGCACTTGCGGCAGCAGGATATAGTCCACTACAGCAGTGGCTCCCACCTCGCGACCTGCCGCCAGTGACTCCTCCACGTCGGCCACCATCCCCCCGATCAGCACCAGGTATTTACCGGGTTGTACTGTGCCGGTCCTGATGACATCAATCGGGGCCCGCTTGACCATGGCATCTGCGGCTTGAATGCCTGCCGCGATACTACCGAATTCCACCAATGCTAGAGCTGGTTCAATCATGTTTCACGCCTGTTCCTCGCCGTTAATCCACGATGCTAGATGATCCTGAAGTGGTCCTTCAACACGCAGCGCCGGATACGGCTGAAGCTGATTGGGTTGGTGATCCCTTCACCGGTAGGGCTGGCGATGGTGAATGAGCAGAAACCCTCACCACCGTAGCCCAAACCGGAGAATGAAGGACCGTTCTTGACGAAGACGCTGCATTCAATCACCCGCGCCATACGGCTTAGATTATCAAGATTCTTGGAATACATCACCGCCGTGTGTCGAAAGCCTCGCTCGGCTTCCCTGGCCAAATCGATGCCTTCGTCAGCATTGCCCACACGTACCAATGGAATGATGGGCATCATTTGCTCGGTCCACACTAATGGATGATCGCGTTCGACTTCCACCAATATTAGACGGATCTCATCACCTACCTCAATGCCAATTTCTTTGAGCAGCACCGAGGCGTTCTTGCCGATAAAGGAAATATTCATCATACCCGGCGTTCCAGGCGGGGGTATCTGCTTAAAGATGGACTTCATCAACCCGTTGAGCTGTTGATTATCGATCTCTATAGCACCATACCGGCACATTTGGAGCTTGAGTTCGTCAGCGATGGAAGCGACGGCAAATACCTCTTTCTCGTCAGTGCAAATGATGTTGTTATCAAACGACGCGCCACGCACGATGCCACGCCCTGCTTGATCCAAATCAGCCGTCTCATCCACCACGACCGGAGGATTTCCAGGACCAGCACAAATCGACCGCTTTCCACTCTTCATCGCCTCACTCACCACGCCTTCACCACCGGTGACGGTTAGAAGCTTCACCCCAGGGTGGCGCATGATCTGCTGAGCAGTCTCGATGGTCGGTGCAGCAATCGCGCACACAAGATTGGCTGGTCCCCCGGCTTCGACGATGGCCTCGTTCATCAACTGCACCGCGTGGTTGGAGCACGCCTTGGCGCCGGGGTGGGCATTGAATACGACCGCGTTGCCTGCCGCTACCATCCCTATCGTGTTGCAAATAACAGTAGAGGTGGCGTTAGTGCTGGGGATGATGGAGCCGATCACGCCGTATGGCGCGTATTCGACCAGTGTCAGGCCACCGTCGCCGGTCCACGAGGTCGGTTTGAGGATCTCAGTTCCTGCGGCTTTATTGGCATTGAGCAGGTTTTTCTCGATCTTGTCCTCGTAGCGGCCCATCCCAGTCTCTTCCCATGCTTCATAGGCGAGAAGCTGCGCATTCTCACGGGATACGCGACGGATATGAGAAACCATCCGCTCGAGCACCGACAACGGCAGGTCATACAACTGCCTATATGCCTGGTTAGCGGCAGCCACCGCGCTATCCACGTCGGGGAAGAGATTGTCTCCGTGGTGTAATGGTTCTGATGGTGCCGGGGGATGAGTGATAACAGGCAGTTCCGGCTGTGGACCGTGCCCCACCCGCTCCCCCTGGCGCAGTTCCGACATCACTTGCTGAACGATGGCGTCTATCCGTGTGTCGTCAATCATCAGCCTTCCTTAGATTTGTCGTATTTCACCACGCCGTCTACTTCCAGCACATCGACAATTGCCATGATCACACCGTCACAGGGACGTTGATGGGTACGTTCGGTTTGACGGGCGGCGCTGCCGGTGGCAAAGAGCACCACTTCGCCCAACCCAGCATCGACGGCATCGGCGGCTACACGGTAGCCTCCCGTTTCCTTTCCCTCGATGTCGAGTTGTTTGAGCACCAGGAATTTGAGTCCCTCAAGCGAGGACTCCTTGCGTGTGGCGACCAGTGTGCCCACTACTCTACCTAGTAGCATAGTGAACTCCATTTCCGTGACTGATGGATGCGATATTCCAGGTCGTGAACTGTGATGTGGAAAACGTACTTCCGTTCTACTTCGTTCCAACCACAGCTGAGGTCTCTGACCGAGCCCTCTTCACACCCTATCATTTTGTCACCTTTTCATCGGGCGAGGGTCAACGACCCTCACCCGATGGTCTATAGCAAAAGGTTACTCGCTTACAGCTTCAGCAGGTAGGCGACCCAAGGGCAATGTGCGATCCACATTCTTGTGAGGGCGCGGGATTACGTGGATGGCCACCATCTCGCCAACCTTCTCCGCTCCGCGTGCGCCTGCCTCGACTGCCGCCTTGACAGCAGCAACGTCGCCACGGACGATGGCGGTCACATATCCGCCACCGGTTTTTTCATAGGTCACTAATTCGACCTTGGCCGCTTTGACCATTGCGTCTGCCGCCTCGACCATCGCCGGGTAACTTTTACATTCGATCATACCTAGTGCGTCAGTAAAACCGTATTCTGATTCAGCCATGGTGCCCTCCTGATGATTAGGGATTTATGGTTTGACTAGAAAAGCGTTGGACAATTGTTTCCGTTGAACATCCGATTGCAGGTTTCATCCTCGTATTGAGATTAGCAGGACGCTCGCTGCATTGTGCCTTGAAAAGAATGGTTTCAATCGACATCCAATACCTCCACAACCTACATCTATGATGCTAATCTCGACGCTTGGCCTCGATTTCACGACCGGTGACGCCTTCAAGCGCAGTGATGGCCGCGCCATAACCGGCCATGATGTCACGTTCTTCACCACCGAGGTAGACGCGGCCAAAACTACCAAAGGCGCGTACTTCCAGAATATTAATATGGGCTGCCTTTTCGGCTTCATTAGCCGCCAACGAGGCATAGCCTGCTGGCTCGACTTCCAGCACGTATAACGTTTGGTCCGCCAGTAACATGTGCCCGTAACGCATGCGGTTAATTAGCTGGACCTGGTGGGCGTCGACGTGACGAATGATCTGGCTCGAAACCACACGAGGTTTGATGCGATCGGAGGCCTCCACACCCAATGCCTCCAAGATCGCCGCACCAGCCGCACGGACCTCCGCCTGCACTTCATGGTGCACCTCGAGCAGGCCATAGAGACGCTCGACAACCTGCATTCCCGGCCGCACACGCGTGGCTTTCAACGCAATGTCGGTAATGCGATTGATTTCGATCCCTGGCGAAATTTCCACATACAGTGATGTATCGTACGGCAGCGGCAAGAAGCCACGTGCCACCGTACCCAGGTAAGCCGCATGTTGCGGTTGTAAGCTATCCAGGAAGATGTAGGTTCGTAAATCAACCGCCATTCACAATCTCCTTCATTCTCATGATCCAGCTCCTTGCATGATCTTCACGCTGGCGCTGGCACCGAGCCGGCTGGCGCCGGCGGCGATCATCTTTTGCGCATCTTCGAAGGTGCGTATACCACCTGCCGCCTTGACTCCCATTGTTGGGCCAACCACGCGTCGCATCAAAGCCACATCTTCCACCGTGGCTCCGCCTGGTCCAAAGCCAGTCGCAGTCTTGACGAAGTCGGCACCGGCTACCTTAGCCAACTGGCAGGCCACCACCTTCTCCTCGTCGGTAAGCAGTGCCGCCTCAATAATCACTTTGAGGATTGCATTGCCTGCGTGACTGGCTCTGGCGATGGATGCAATGTCGCGCTCCACCAATTCGTAGTCCCGAGACTTTAGCGCGCCAACGTTGATCACCATATCTACTTCGCTGGCGCCATCGCGAATGGCTTTCTGAGTCTCAAAGACCTTAACATCGGTGGGGGTCGCTCCCAGTGGAAATCCCACAACTGTGCAAACCGGAATACCGCTGCCTTCCAAGAGTTGCGCGCACAACTCCACGTTAGTCGGATTGATACACACCGAAGCGAAGTTGTACTTCCGAGCTTCGTAGCACAATTGGGCGATCTCATCCTGCGTCGCCTCGGCTTTGAGTATTGTGTGATCAATCATATGGGCTAATTGACCATCGGTCGGTGCGATCCCCAATGTGCTGGCAATACGGTCGGCACCAGCTTTAACCACCGGCTGCACCCGTTCCACGTAATTCTGAGCTGTAATCGAGGAACCGCCATTGCCAGATGGCTTCTCCTGTTCGTCTTGCAGCAGGATCAACACGTTGCGGGTGATCTGTTCTATGACCCGTTCTAATGTTGCTTCATCAATATTTTTCATCGTACCTTCAACCATGATGTTTTAATTGAGATAACCAACCCACTTCTCC
>JAUVOZ010000034.1 GCA_030598885.1 Anaerolineae bacterium
GGTCGGTTTGCTTGACAATCTCCCCAACCCGACTAGCCAACCGGCGAGCTCCCAATGCCTCGTTCTGGGTGTAGGTGTTGATTAAAAGAATTGCATCCGGCGAGAGTACTTGCAGGCTCTGCTCAACGATAAATGCGTAAATATCAAAGTCGAAGACCACACCAAGGTCGAGGGGGTTGGTCGGTGCGATGACATCAGCCCGGAAGTGTGCCCGTACAGCCTCGATGAATGAGTCAGGGGGAGGAGGTAACCGGAAACCAAGGCGTTCGGCAGCATCAGCTGCAGCGACAGCGTGGCCACCTGAGCGGGAAATGATCATTAGATCACTACCATTTACTGGCGGGAGGGAAAGTCCCTGAGCGATGGTCACTAGGTCCCGGAATCCTTCAGCGCGTATGATCCCCGCTTGACGAAATGCAGCGCTGACAATTCGGTCATCGTCAGCTAAAGCTGCAGTATGTGAGAAGGCTATCGCTTGACTGGCCTGCCCTCGGTTGGCCTTGTGAATGATGATTGGCTTTGAGGAAACTCGAGCTAGTTCCATCAACTGCTGTCCATCACTGAGCGATTCTAGATAGAGGCAGATCATCTCCGTCCCATCGTCAGCCAACAGATATTTCAGGTAATCCGTTTCGTCCAGGTCAGCCTTGTTGCCAATGCTGATCACCTTGTTAACTCCTACGCCCGCTAAGCTGAGTTGTCCCATGTAAGTGATGGAGACTCCTCCGCTCTGAGACACAACCGAGGCAGGACCGAGACGTGCAATGGCTGGAGGGATAGGGGCGAAGGGAAGGCAAACTCCGTTTTCAAGGTTAACCACACTGATGCAGTTCGGTCCAACGAGGCGCATATTCCATTTGTGGGCTATGGCGAGGAGCTGTTCCTCCAATTGGCGACCCTCGTCGGAGAATTCACTAAAGCCACCAGACTCGACAATAACTCGGAGAATACTTTTCCTCCCGCATGATTCCATCAAGCTGGGCACTATAGTTGCGGGAGTTAGGATCACCGCTAGGTCAAGGCCGTCTGGAACCTCGTCCAACGAGGAGACAATCTTGATGCCTAGGATTTCACCTTCTCGTCGCCCAACAGCATAGAGATCACCACTGTATTCAAACGCGCGCAGGTTGGCGATGATGTTACGTGCCAGGTTATCAGGTCGTTCTGAGACACCGATTACAACGATGCTTTTTGGGTAGAAGATTCGTTCCATAAACTAGTTACTCTCCCGTGGACAAACAGCCAGAATGTAGATGTGTCGGGTAAATAATTAGATTGCTCCATATAGAGACAAAAGCTGATTTTACTTCATATCTTCAGAAACTGATCCATCCGGTGCGGTCAAGTATCCTGTGGTAACCGCTTGCTTGATGATTGACTGCGCGAATTGCCATAGTTGAGCCGACCCATCGCTGATGGCACGATTACGAGTAATCACTTGATCCATAGTGATGTTGTGTTCTTGCCAAGATTTGCCTTCGGTATGTAAATTGTGGAGAAGTGGCATCAGGCAGTCTAAAGCGACGGCAAATTTAGCCTCCGGCGTATTCCGTGATTCAAACTCCAGCCAAAGATCACACATCGTATTGGCTTGATCTTCTGGCAATAAGCTAAAGATTCGCTCTGCTGCCTGATGCTCTCGGACTGATTGATCCTTGGTCTCAAGTTCGTCGTAGCAGTAAGTATCACCGGCATCGATTTCTATGATGTCATGAACCAGGAGAAGTCTTAGTACGTGGCACAGATCGATTTTCTCGTCCGCGTGATCGATGAGGATCAGCGCCATAGTTGCTAAATGCCAGCTATGCTCAGCTGAATTCTCATGGCGTTCGTCAATGGTAATATAGGTTTGGCGAAGCACTGATTTCAGCTTGTCAATTTCAAGTATGAATGTAATCTGCTGCTGTAAGCGATGGGGATCCATTCAAACCTCTTCAGTGTGGATTTATTATGGAATCGCTGTGTGGATGAACTGGGCGAGGTCACTCTTTAGCTGGACCAATGAAGGCTGGTGAATATACATCATGTGTCCTGCCTTGTAGTAGCTCATAGAGATATTTCCCTGCAAGCTCTCGTTTAGTCCCAGGTGATTAAAGGTATACCTGGTGGCGAAATAAGGTGTTGCCAAATCATAGTAACCATTGGCTACAAAGACCTTCAGGTGTGGATTCTTAGTCATTGATGCCCGCAGTGTCTCAGCAACATTAACATATTGATTCTGATACTTGTCGTAATTCCAAGGTAAAACTCGGCCAGTCAGGATCTCATACGGAAGGTCGCTCTCGAACTCCAACTCACTACGGACGTAATCGTTCAAACAGGCGGTATAAGGTCCCTGAATATTTATATAGCTAGGATCGTATTCGGGTTTTTCCCCTGCAGCATCTCTATCGGATCCTGTAAAACGACTGTCGAGCCGCCCAGCCGAGAGACCTTGGTCTCTAAGCAGTTCTTTGGTGAAACGGTATATTTCAATTCTTAGATTTGTCTGCTCGATGTACTCACGAGAAAGACCGGTATAGCGGATGAGCTTGCCCACAATCTTCTCTCTCTCGGTTTCGGGAAGCTTGTCACCCTTCATCAAAGCCAGCGTATATTCTCCCATAGCAAATGCTTCCACTTCCTCGAGTGTGCTCTGTAGATCCTCTTGTAGTTCCTTTGGTAGTTTCTTGTGATACCAGGCTGTGGCGGTGTAAGACGGCAGAAACAGTATGTTCGGCAAATCATTTCCGATGTCGAATCTGGCATCTTGGAAATTGAGTATCGATGATACAAGCATAATGCCGTTGAGGAACATCCCATGCCGATCCTGTAAGAAGCCTGACAGACCTGCGGCGCGTGTTGTCCCGTAACTCTCCCCGATGAGGAACTTCGGTGATGACCACCGCTTGTAACGTGTTGTGTAGAGGCGGATGAACTCGCCGACTGATTCGATGTCTATCTTAAAATCGTGGAATTGTTGTGGTTTCTCCCCAGGAACTGCCCGGCTATAGCCGGTACTTACTGGGTCAATAAACACCAAATCAGTGACATCCAATATTGAGTGATCGTTATTGACTAATCGGTAAGGAGGCGATTGAGCGAAACCCTCCTCATCCAGAAGTACTCGACGGGGCCCAAGTACTCCCAGGTGAAGCCAGACAGAAGACGACCCAGGACCTCCGTTGAACGAGAAGGTAAGCGGACGTTGGCTCACCTCACTGACATCGTCCAATGTATAGGCGATGAAGAAAATCGAGGCTTTGGGTTTAGCTATTTCCCCGTCATCCTCTTCTACCTCTTCCTTCAGGATTATCGTTCCTGCTGTGGCGGTGTAATTTAGTGTTTTCCCGCCGACAACAGCTTTATGTTTGGTCTCAGAAACCACTTCTTTGGGAATCTCATTCTTGGTTTCGGCTTTCTCTTTATCCTTCCCTGTCTTTGTTTCGCTATTTTCTTCTTTTGACATCATCAATCTCCTGGGTAATTATGAATGAGGTTGAGATTGTAACAGAGGTGGTAAATATTGGGCGGTTTATTGGTGGCTATTTCGATCTGCACAATACACTGAAATCACTTGAGTTATTGTATGGGGATGACATCAGATACATGTCGTCTCGTCGCGGGGCTTGACGATATAGTCATCGATTCTCGGCTGGAAAATCTCGAGCGGTATAGCGCCGTCTTGGAGTAAAACATTGTAGAAGGTTCTGATGGATAAAGCCTCGCCTAAAGCGTTTTATGCTTTGTCGCGCAGTCTTATCATCCCCAATTCACCGATCTGATTGGCTCAAGCCTGACCGGGAATTTCCACGAATCACTTACTGGGTTGGAGAGCCTCAATGATTCGTTGGTCCATCTTACTTGCGATTTCGTCAATCGTTATTGTCGGAATATCGCCGTCAATATACATACTGATCAGGAATGCGCCTACAACATCTCGTCTAAGTACAACAAGATCCATTCGCATGACTATTCCACCTAAATCGGCTGCCAATGTCAACCCGGCCGAGGCATCTCCATAAACAGCTAGACCAGGTAATTCCCTTTGGTCCTGAGTATCCAACGGTTCCATTCCACCGATCAATGCTTCCATGAGGAATTCCGGCTGAGACAAAGCTACATCAAAGCCAAGTTGGTCAACTCTACTATTGACTAGCGTGGTGTAACCCATGACCAACCCTAAAGGCTCAACCTGCATGAAAGTAAAGACGCTCTCAACGGTTAACTCATCGTTGCTTAGATCTTCTGCTGTGAAGCCAAACTCCTCCGGGGGAATTTCTTCAAAACTGGGAGGGAGATCCTCAAGCATAAGGACCACTCCAGATATGTCTGGCATAGGTGTGGTGGTGATAGTTGGTGGGTTGATTGGTGGAGAGGTCGGCGTTATCGTAGGGACGATTGTTGGTGTGTTGGTTGGTGCGGGGGTGAGCGTTTCGGTGGCTGTGGGCGCTTGAGCGGTTTGGGTTGAATAAACATCGGCAGCGATCTGTGTGGCTTGGGCATCGAGCTCAGCTTGTGAGGGTTTGCATGCTCCAAGAATTATGCTTATCAATAAAAAAATCAAGAGGATGAGGTTTCTTTTTTTCACTTCCCTTAACTCCTTTCATCAGGAAGTCTACAGATGGTTCTTTTACCTTGACAATCGCGTTAGCTTGATCATCTAGTGGTCTATTGTATGAAGCATATGTTACATTAGCAAATTAAAACCTCAAAGTTTCAAAGAGGCTTGAGATGGAATCTCACATAAATTTTCTAATGTACTCTGCATAACTTTGTAACGTGCGATTTGAGAGGGATCTCCTCCGGAGTTTCGTCAGTCAATGATGTTAGTAGCATGGAGATTCCTCGCAACACGGTTGCTCGGAGTGACAACTACAGGTTAATGTCATCCCGAGCGAGTTTTGCGAGCGAGGGATCTCCTCCAGAGTTTCGTTTGGGAATGATGTTCGTGGCGTGGAGACTCCTCGCAACATAGTTGCTCGGAGTGACATTAATGTGGGATCAACTTAAGGCTGTTAGCGGATGACAACCTACTTATCGATCTGACACACGGTCGGATCATCGGGTGAGACTTCAGAGGCTTGTGGTGCAAGCGGCGTCTGAAAAGGTTGATCTACTCCTAGCGCTGTAGGAGCTGAAAAGCGAGACTTGTTTTAAAATAGACTTGCTCCCGCAATTCGGACAAACAACCTCACTGATAGTTGAATTGTTTCGAACAAGTTCTTCAAACGAGTGGCCACATTCATGGCATCTAAACTCATATATTGGCATACTCGGATAGCTCCGTATTAAACTCCCGCTGCTAGTTTTCATTCAACCAGCGCTAAATTTTACCATCTAAAGGCGAAAATCTTAAAATATGATTTCATATGGTAGCCAATCTTATAGACGTGAAAGCATACCGGTAAGTATTCACCGCTGACAGGTGATAAAGT
The DNA here is from genome assembly GCA_030598885.1 of Anaerolineae bacterium. GTDB lineage: Bacteria > Chloroflexota > Anaerolineae > Anaerolineales > E44-bin32 > DUEZ01. The sequence continues at coordinate 5,418 of JAUVOZ010000034.1, forward strand.
ACGTGATAAGATTTAATCCGCTTACCTTCAGGTTTCCTGATCAATCGTAAACTCAAGGCTCTGGTATACTCCACTTCGCTTATGAAAATCCTTGCCTGGGTACGACAAATACCCCGTAAAGCCCTCATGATAATCGCGATCGCCCTTGCGTTAATCGGCTTGGCGCTGATTTACCACGCCACAGCGCAGGTGGTGGTGATTGTAGTCGATGGTCAGCCCTTTGACCTACGTACTCATGCCCGAACAGTTGGCGCGGCACTGCATGCTGCCGGTTTCGATCCCGCGCTGGAGGACCGGGTCAGCCCACCCACGGAAAGTGGGTTGAGGGCTGGGACAACTATCCACCTCGACCGAGCGTATCCAGTAAATATTGAGTTAGAAGGTGAGATCCAAACGGTATACACTCCTGAGACGACGCCGGCTAATATCCTTACTGCGGCGGACGTCCGTCTCTACCCCGGTGATCGGCTTTGGGTGGATGGTCGCCGTCTCAAAGATTCAACCGAGGTTCTAATAATAAGACCCTCTCGGATACGGGTGGAGAGGGCAGTGGCAATCACGCTCGAGCAGGATGGCGTGATCCAGGTGATCCATTCCGCTGCACCCACATTGGGCGAAGCCTTATGGGAAGCTGGAGTGGTTGTTCTGGAAAGCGATCGTCTTGTTCCTGATCCAGAGTCGCCAATCACAACTGTATCACAGGCAGAGTTGAACCGTTCACGCTCGCTGCTGATTGAGGTGGACGGCAACCTGGTTAAAACCCGAGCAGTGGGACCTACGGTAGGCGAAGCGTTGGCTGAAACCGGCATAGCGTTGGTGGGATTTGACTACACCGAACCGGGCGTCAACAATCTTATTCCCGCTGATGGAATGATCCGAGTTGTGCGAGTTCGCGAAGAGGTCCAGGTCGAGTTGGAACCGCTGCCCATCAAAACGGTTTACCAATCCGCTCCTGATGTGGAAATCGATAATTATAAAGTCCTAGATACAGGCACCTACGGCGTACTTGCAAGTTGGATCCGCATTCGCCAGGAGAACGGCGAGGAAGTAGATCGCATTGTCGATGATCAGGTGGAGGTTATGGAGCCGCAGCCGCGGGTCATTGGCTATGGAACCAAGATCATCGTTAGAACACTGAACACTCCCAGCGGTCCGGTCGAATATTGGCGGGCGGTTTCGATGTATGCCACAGCCTATTCGCCGTGTCACTCTGCCGCTGACCGATGTTACTACCACACATCCAGCGGCAAAATAGTCGAAAAAGGCGTCGTGGCGTTTGTTCTTAGATGGTATTTAGATATGAAGGGTTGGTCGGTTTACATCCCCGGCTATGGTCTTGCGACCGTCGAGGATGTCGGTGGGGGAATCCCCGGCCGTTACTGGATCGACCTGGGCTACAGCGACGACGATATAGTCTCCTGGAACCAGTGGGTGACGGTGTACTTCCTGACCCCTGTCCCACACGCTGATGCGATACCATGGATACTGGATTGAACATCCGTCGCTTATTTGGAAAAAAATACGGATTATGAGAGAGGATCGCACCACGCCACAATAAGCGAATCCCCAGGAGTATTAAAACTGGAATGACCAATACCGGTCCCGAACGGACGCCTGCGTCGTTGGTGTCCAGGTGGAAAACCGCCCGTCAATTGCAACCTTGGATGAGGCTCTTTTCAGGCGACTTCGCTCTCAAAGGCTACCTCTCTGCAGTTGATCAAGGTCTTATCAGCATCACAAATTTCCTGGCCTCCGTCTTCCTCGCCCGGTTAGTAAGCCCACAACAATTCGGTGTTTACGCAGTCGGTTTCCTGCTGCTCCACCTGGTAAGGGCAATACAAGAAGGCTTAGTCGTACAGCCAATGAGTTCCATCGGAGCGGTGATGGATCAACCGACCTTCCGTCGTTATGCAAGCAACGTGGCTATGATCCAACTGGCTCTCGCAGTGGGATTGTCGATGGCTGCAGCTATAGGAGGTCGGCTCCTGACCGTGATGGGGAATGATGTGGCAGGTCCGACACTTTTCTCACTATGGTTTGTGTTCCTCACATGGCAACCACAGGAATTTATCCGTCGGACTTTCTACACACGCGGGGAGCTTCCAAGTGCCATATTGAACACCGCAGTATCGAGTGTAGTGCGGTTGAGCGCACTCTGGTTATTCGCCCAGCAGACTACGTTGAGCGGGCAAGCTGGCTTGCGTGCTATCGCTTGGGGCTCCCTGGCGGCATTGATCCTCGGGTTATGGCAGGCTCGTCGGTATTGGGTTTTGCAGGGTTTAAATCCGCTGCAGGCGGGATTACGCAATTGGAAATTCGGCCGCTGGGTGTTGGGAGCAACGGTGGCAAATTGGTTCACGCTGGAGGTATATCCAATCATGGCGGCTGGGTTGATCAGTTTTGCCGCTGCGGGTGCCTACAGAGCGCTCCAGACTGTTGTAGCACCGGTGCATGTGCTTCTTAGGGCAATTGATACCTTATTAACACCAAGGATAGCCTTACTCTATCATCAGGCAGGACATCGCGGATTAGGTCGAGCACTCCGGCTAACCTATCTGATCGCCGGTGTGCCGATTCTGGGGCTGCTTGTTTTTGCCTCGCTATTTCCCGCGCCTATCCTTCAGCTTCTATATGGTGATACTTACCTTGGCTATCATCAGGGCCTTGCTATTGTGGCCATCTTCTACGGCTTGTGGTTCGCTTATTGGCCGCTTCAAACCGCTTTCAAGGCCATCCACCTGACCCTACCAATTTTCATTGCCAATATGGCTGCTATTGCCAGTATGTTCACCATAGGATTGTGGGCAATTCATCGTTGGGGGTTGTATGGCACGATAGGCGGTCAAGCGCTAAATGCCCTCATTGTTGGTCTGGTCTTGTGGGTAAGTTGGGTGGTGGTCGTTCGTAGAGAGCGGGATGCGAATTCCAAATCGCAGCCAGCGACGCGGTAAGCGTCCGTTCCAATCCTTTCTCCAACGCAGCCAAAACACAAGTAGAAAAGCGAGCATTATTAGTTTGATATCGAAGCCAAGACTGGCGTAACGACCGTAAAGGCGGTCGTAACGCAACTTTTGCCTCGGAGTGATGTAATAGCTGCCTGCTACCTGAGCCAACCCAGAAATTCCGGGACGGATACGGTGTCGTTCGGCAAACTCAGGCATTTCTTTCAGGTAGGCATGGACTATGACTGTTCGCTGTGGACGTGGTCCGACAAAACTCATGTCACCACGCAGGATATTGAGCAACTGCGGCAACTCATCGAGAGCGGTTTTGCGTATTAAACGACCAATGAGCAGTACACGCTCATCTTCCTCGCTCGCCATGATTGGTCCTGTGTTGATCTCGGCGTCCCGCACCATGGTACGGAACTTGAATTGATGGAAGTTCACACCACCCATGCCAACGGAGTTCTTTATGAATACGAGCGGACCAGGATCCTCAAGCCAGATCAGCAATGAAATCATCATCCAAATAGGGGTGGAAACGATAAGTCCTAGGAGGGATAAGCCAAGATCAAACATGCGTTTCGCAGTGAAATTCTGTGGTGGATTGCCTATTACCTTCAAATGACACTGCTGCACATCAAGTTTGATTGCGTCGGTTGGTGGGTAGTTGTTCTCCCACAAGCCTTCATCAAGTCCTGTTGCTAGTAATCCACCCAGGAATGCTCCGGGTAGGGCGGCTGCCATAGGCAGCAAGGCCAAGCGGGAGGGACTGTGTAACAGTATTGACATTACCCGGATGGAGGCTAAGCACATACTGATAATGAAACCGAGCCTGTATGGCCAGGCTCGACCAATATATGGTGCCAAACCTGCCAAAGTTCGTTCAACTGCTAGGGCCAATAGCATATGAATAGTCAACAGCGCCAAGGCGATTAAGAAGGTGGTCTTGTTTATTGCTTGTTCTGATACTGCATCGATGGTGAAGGGTATCCAATGCCAGGCTAGCAGGGACAGGGCTAAAGATAATGCCAGATGAAATGCCGATCTCAGCGGTTTTGGCCATGAGAACCCAACTGCTTTATTTGAACCCCCCTCATTTTTCTTTTCACTCATTAAGTCATACCCTTGTCAATCACGATCAAAGGTCACATATCTATTAAAAAAGCCATCTGGTAATTGTGGTGTTTAGACAAAAGGTCGTAACTGCCCGATCATACCTTGCCATTTGTGCCAGGTCAAACACAATGTGGAAATGGTTGCTGAAAGATCGGTTTCAAAGGTGGGTGCCAACGCCAACTCACCGTGATATACTTCCGCGGTTACGGGTGGTAAATTTCGAGTTCGTTGGATACTGACCTTCCAACTTTTTAGGGAACTTCACTAAGATCTAACGGAATACCATAATCAAAATGACAATGACCCTACTTAGGAAAAAGTCGGTTTACATCATAGTTGGAGTAGTTTTACTCTTTGGGGTGAGCCTGGCGGCATATGTATTTGTATTTAAGAATTGGAATGAACCTCTTGGTCCGGAGTTGGAGCTGCCGACATTAACACCAATCTCACCCTCTCCTACACCGACGGAAGCGCCTCCTTCGCCCGTGCCTGAAATCTTGGAGGAAACCATAATCGCCAACCCGGAGCCGACTTCAACGCCTAAGCCTCATTGTGGCGGTCCACAGACCATGATTGTCCTGGCGATTGGAGCGGATAGTCGAAGCAATGATTACAATTATGGTCTAGCAGATGTGTTACGAATCATAAGGATAGATTTTGTAACTCCTAAGGTTTCTGTACTCTCGCTACCGCGCGACTTGTGGGTTGAGATACCCGGCATCTCAGACCATTATGGCATTACCCACGGCAAGCTCAACCAGGCCTATTTCTACGGCAATCCTGGCATGGGATATTACGACGGACCAGGTGCAGGTCCTGGGCTCTTAGCGCGTACGCTGGATCTAAACTTCGATTTGCGTGTCGATCATTACATCGCAGTGAATATGCTTACATTCGTTAAGATCGTCGATGCTGTAGAGGGTATCGATATATACTTGTCTGAGGCGGTTGATGGACGCCCGGTGGATGATAAGACGGAGGATATGGGTTACTTCCCAGCAGGGCAGCATCATTTTAGTGGTGACCAGGCATTAAGATTCTCTCGCATTCGCAAACGTGATTCCGTTTTCCATCGAATGGACCGGCAAACTCAAGTATTGTGTGCGTTGAGTGATAAGTTACTTAGCCCATCGGTGATAACGGATATTCCTGAAATCGTTTCAGCCTTCTACGGTCAGGTGCTAACTGACCTTAGCTTAGCGCAGTTGAGCCAGTTGATCTGCCTCGCACCAAAGGTGGAAATGAAAAATCTGCTCTTTGCTAGTATACCGCGGGAGCATTTTAGCCAGTCTATTAATGAGGAGGGGACTTTTATCTGGGATACAGACTTCGACGTTATCCGATCCTATATCGCTGATTTTGTGGCTGGCGTGTGGCCCACAGAGCCCAAGGAGCCGTCCTGTCCGTGAGGGCATACTTCAGCATAGCTTACATATTGTATTTATGACTGCACTGATAAATGCCCAAGAGCGAGAAAGGGTAATGCCTCCTTTTCCTATTGACAGTTGTTGTTTTAGCAGACTCAACTATTCGACAACCCATTACACAACAAAAATACTCCTCAAGCCAGGGAAGCAGGCTTTATGAACGTTTTTATTTGCTGGACAAGAGTCGAGACCTAGAAATAGCTCATGCATCGACTGTGGCTTCATTTCCGGTTATTGGCAATAATTCTGACCCTGGGTGCCTGTGGGCCGTCCGGTTCCCCCGAACGTGCGGTCATTAAGTACATTGAGGCACTGGTGGAAGCTGACTCTGTGCGTGCAGTCAATCTCGCCTGCACGGCTTGGGAGGAGCAGGCTCGCACTGAAGCTGACTCCTTTGAGACGGTAGACGCCAGGCTTGAAGGTTTGGTTTGTACGGAAGGCGAACAGGTAGACGAATTCACTATTGTGACCTGCCAGGGTGTCATCCGGGCGATGTATGATGGTGAGCTTCAGGATCTAAATCTGGATCGGCGAGCCTACCAGGTACTGTTGGAGGATGGTGAGTGGAGGATGTGCGGTTACAAGTAGGGGTGGGCTGAAACATGCTTGGTCGGATTTTCTCGCGTGAAAACCTGCTCGCATTAGCGCTTTGCCTAATTGTGCTGGCAGTAATCATCTTTACCTCAGATACTTCACCTGAGTGGATTTATCAGGCCTTCTGATGTCCCTGATCCACGTCTCTGTTTTTAGTCTAGTCGCTACCCTGATTGGCACCTCGAGGAATAGCCGGTGGCGAGGGTGGGGGTTACTGACGGGAAGCGTGCTGGCGATCTACTGGCTGCAACCGGCTACCCCTGTGCGGCATTTCGACTTCTGGTTGCCTACAATCGCGCTTGCGCTGACTATCTTTGTATGGGTGGCTACGCATAGGAAAAGATCATTCGATATTCGGTCGGAAATCTTCACTGCATTGGTAATCGCCGCGTTAGTTCTTGGTGTAGGTTTCACCCGTTATCTAACAATCGGCTGGCACCTAACACAAACCCGACCGCCAAGCACGCTTAACATCCTAGTTGCACTCATCGGGTTTGGACTGATTTCATTCCTGCTTTTGAGGATCCGCCGAGAATCTCGATTGGGTCTCTGGCTGCTAGCGTTCCTGATACTTGGTTTGTTCATCATAATTAAGTCAGATCAGTTGGCAACATGGGCCAGCCGCGCAGCTCGGGTTTGGACTGGTCAATTTCCAGAATTAGCGAGCAGTGCGGATGTGAGCTGGTTGGGCTTTTCCTATTTAGCACTCCGCCTGCTACACACTCTACGGGATCAGACCACGGGCCGGCTTCCGGCACTGTCGCTGCAGGAATACGTCACCTACGTGATATTCTTCCCCGCGCTTACCGCCGGTCCTATCGACCGTGCGGACCGGTTTGTCCGTGATTTACGCGCTGCCAGACGCATCACAGCAGTGCACGTCGTCGAGGGTGGCACCCGAATCGTATTCGGCCTTTTTAAGAAATTCGTTCTGGCGGACTCCTTGGCGATCATCGCACTAAATTCAGCCAATGCACTTCAAGTCAAGTCTTCCTTGTGGTTGTGGATTCTTCTATACGCCTACGCAGCTCAAATCTACCTCGACTTTAGCGGCTACACAGATGTTGCAGTCGGGATCGGGCGCCTAGCCGGTATTGAACTTCCGGAGAATTTCGATCGACCCTACCTGAAACCGAACATCGTTGCTTTCTGGAATAGTTGGCACATCACCATGGCTAAGTGGTTTCGGGCATACTTTTTCAACCCGCTAACCAGGTTTTTCCTACGAAGTAAACATAAACTGTCACCGTGGATGGTGATATTCCTGGCTCAACTCAGCACGATGGCTCTGATCGGTTTATGGCATGGTGTTACCTGGAACTTCCTGGTCTGGGGAATTTGGCATGGGCTGGGGCTTTACATACATAATCGCTGGGTGGCTTTTCTCAAGGCACGCTCGCATGTCCTTCCACCAAGTTTGTACTCGAACCGGGGGTTAAAGGCGGCGAGTGTTCTGCTGACCTTCCACTTCGTTACTATCGGGTGGGTCTGGTTCGCCTTGCCGGAAATTGGTTTGTCTATGACCGTCCTCGGCCGCTTGTTTGGGATGTGAACCAATGGTGAATAGGGTTGGCTCTACCTATTTCAATAGACCTTTCGTATGGCGGACAGTGGGAATTGTGCTGCTTAGAGCTTTAGTGCTCTTTGTCGTTCTGAATCTGGTCTATGCTCTTTTAAACCCGTTGGCATTTCTGGGACAGATTTCGCTCTATAACCTGCTCTATCCAGGACGGTCGCGCTTGCCATATGGCAGCGACCCCAAACGATCATATAACCTGACCATCACCCAACTGGAGGCCATGCTGGCTTCGCACGAGATTCATAGAACAAGTAAGACGGGTGATGAGTACCGGGTGTTGATCTTAGGTGATTCCTCTGTCTGGGGTTTTTTACTCAAACCAGATCAAACTCTATCAGCGAGGATTAATTCTTCCGATTATCGTACTTCTAGCGGTAGAAGAGTACGCGCATTCAACCTGGGGTATCCCACAATGTCGATTATCAAGGATCTCCTGCTCCTGGAGCGCGGTTTGCGTTATCAGCCTGACCTTATTATATGGTTCGTAACGCTTGAATCGCTTCCAACCTGGAAACAACTCGACTCACCCATTACTCAAAGAAATCCTGGACCGACACGGGGGTTGATCCAGCGCCATGATATTCGACTCGACCCTCAAGACGAGAAATTCTTGGACTTATCATTTTGGGATCGGACCATCATTGGGCAGCGCAGGCAGCTTGCTGACCTGGTCCGTCTCCAGTTGTATGGCGCGATGTGGGCTTCCACGTCTGTTTACCATCATATCCCATAAACATATAATCGACTCGTAGTTGATCTTCCTGCTGACGATACTTTCCAGGGATTAGGACCTGGTGAGTTGACGGCTGACGACTTAGCATTCGATGTAATGGCAGCCGGGTTTGAGCAGGCCGGAGATGTTCCGGTGCTGCTGGTCAATGAACCGATCTTCATCAGCCAGGGAATGAACAGCGATATTCGCTACAATTCATATTACCCGCGTTGGGCGTATGATGAGTACCGACATATGTTAGCGGAGCAATGCCTGGAGCAGGGGTGGGAAATTCTGGATCTTTGGGACGTACTATCATCCAATGAATTCACTGAGAGCGCTATTCATTACTCGCCCGCAGGTGTTGAGCAGGTATCTAGCTTGCTCGGTGTGGCCATCCTGCAACGTGCCAATCGCATTCCATGAGGAGAGATAGAAGTTCGTGAGTGAAGCGAAATTTACTACTCGAAACC
>JAUVOZ010000159.1 GCA_030598885.1 Anaerolineae bacterium
GGGAGGGGTCTCCTCCAGAGCTTCGTTTGGGCATGAACTTTGTAGCGGTGAGACTCCAGATTAATGTCATCCCGAACGAGCAATGCGAGTGAGGGATCTCCTCCGGAGCTTCGTCATGGAATGAAGTTAGTAGCGTGGAGACTCCTCGCAACACAGCTGCTCGGAGTGACATTTTTGTAAACCCGCTTCAAGCTTGTATTTCGAATCAGAAAGCCCGGCTTCGCACAGAAACCAGGCTATCCATTCCCATCTGAATTAGCATCTCAACTTAAATGTGATGCTAAACCACTAAGTCTTGAACATACTCATCATCTTCATCGCCAGGTTTAGATCACCCTTGTATTTAACCTGTTGGTTGGCCAAGGCAGTCATGGGGTTCAGTTTCCCAGTAATGATGTCGATGTAATCCTGCGGCTCGGCGGATATGGTGAGCTTGGGCTCCTCAGTAACCCCTCGCTCTGCAGTGCAGATTCCTTCACGGATGGTGACGACCCAGTCTCCACCCTCTTCTCCGAGGTGGAATTGGATTTTTGCATCGACGCCTTCCCCTTTTTCTGGGATGAATGCCCCGGGCATACGTTCCATAAGCGTCTCTACTGTTAATGGTGACATTTCTATCTCCTTGTTCAAAATATCCGATCCGTGATCCAAATCGACTTTCACGGTGGATCTGCGGTAAATTGGGCACAGATACAACCGATTGGCAACAGGCCCATTGCTACTGTGGATATAAATCCTATCTAATATCCTGGAAACCCCTTGCTAATTGAGCAGGTTCTCGAAAATCCCTGCTGCGCCCATACCACCACCGATACACATAGTAACCATGACATATTTAGATTTGCGGCGCTTGGCCTCGTGCATGATCTGGACGGTCAGCTTGGCGCCGGTACACCCCAACGGGTGCCCCAAGGCAATGGCTCCTCCGTTGACATTTAAAGTATCAATGTTCAGGTCCAAGTTCCTTATCACCGCCAGGCTTTGCGAAGCGAACGCCTCATTAAGCTCGATCAAGTCTATATCCTTCAGCTTGACCCCATATCGATCAAGCACTTTCGGGACAGCTTTCATCGGGCCAATGCCCATAATTTCGGGAGGAACACCGACCACTGAATATCCCACAAAACGCATCCACGGAGTGAGACCGAGCTCGGTCGCCTTGTCGTCGCTCATGACCACCACCACCGCCGCACCATCCGATAGCGGTGAGGAATTGCCAGCTGTCACCTGACCATCAGGTGAAAATGCCGGTCGCAATTTGGCCAGCGCTTCTAATGTGGTTTCACGCCGGATGAGCTCATCCTTATCGAAAGTGACCGTAGTCTCACCTTCACGGGTCACCGTGGTGACCTTCAGCGGTACAATCTCCTCGTTGAAGAGTTCATCGTCTTGGGCTTTGGCCGCTTTCATATGGCTGTGGCAGGCGAATTCGTCCATGTCTTCACGGCTGATGTTGTACTTTTTGACGACATTTTCCGCCGTTTGACCCATGCTGACATAAACCTCAGGCATATCCACTGCCATTTCGGGATGAGGACTGATACGGAAACCGGTCATCGGCACCATGCTCATGCTTTCAACCCCACCAGCTATGATGATATCAGCTCCACCGGCGATAATACGTTCGCAGGATTGTGCGATTGTCTGCAAGCCCGAGGAGCAAAAACGATTAACGGTCATTGCCGGAACTGAGTTTGGAAATCCGGCATGTAGTGCCACAGGGCGAGCCATATTAAGACCTTGACTACCTTCAGGGAATGCGCAACCGATGACGATGTCATCCACTATAGCCTTATCAAGATCACCCACCCTTTCCCAGACCGATCCTATTACCGCTTTGGCCATATCCTCGGCCCTGAATGATTTCAGTGTTCCTCGTTTAGCCCGCCCTACAGCTGTACGAGCTCCAGCAACAATCACGGCTTCTGTCATAATTGATCTCCTGTGTACTTAGGGATCAGGGATTGGGGATTAGGGATTAGGCTAAGCAAGCCTTTTTTTTAAACATCCCGCTCTTCACTATCCTGATCCCTGATCCCTGTTCCCCAATCCCTTAACTCTTAATTCCTCAATGGCCTGTTGTGCTCAAGCATGTAAGCCATCCGTTCACGCGTTTTCTCTTCCTGACACAATTCCACAAAAGCCTGGCGCTCCAGATCAAGGATGTATTGCTCCGGAACCCAAGTTGGCTCGGAGTGTTCGCCGCCACTCAACACATAGCCCAGCTTATTGGCTACAATGGCATCGTGCTCGCTAGCCCAACCGGCTTCCTTCATGCCCCATACAAACGTGCGCATCACTGCCAGTATGTCTCGCCCTCCCGCGTAGATCATCTCTGGTGTTGGAGGATCGTATCCCTCTTGAACCATCGCCAGAGCACTCCGTTTGGCTTCTGCCAGTAGATGATCCTTGTTCATGACGATCCGGTCACCTGGCTGGAAGAAGCCGAATTCGAAGGCTTCATGAGCGCCAGTAGCTACCTTAGCCAAAGCAATCGTTTCAAAGACCTTCTGCATCACCGAGATGGGGTCGGCATTGGGGATACGCATCACCGGGTTGACTACACGACGGAGCAATTCTTTGGTTCCGCCACCAGCCGGGATAACACCAATGCCGAACTCTACCAAACCGATGAATGTCTCTGAGGCTGCCACTCGCTTGCTGCAGGCCATGACCACTTCAGCCCCACCAGCCAAGGTCATTCCGAACGGAGCGGCCACAATCGGCTTGGGGAAGTATCTCATCCGCATAATGGATGCATGCAATGCACGTATCATCGCATCAATCTGGTCGAAGGCACCTTGCTGAGCTGCCATCCACATCACGAAAATGTTGACGCCGGCGGAGAAGTGAGTCCCCTCGTTACCGATCACCAGAGCGTCGAATCGACCTTCCTCGGTCACATCGAGTGCATAAGTTACAATATCGAAGATGTCCTGATCGAGTGTATTAGCTTTGCTGTGGAACTCGATCAAACCTACGCTATCACCCATATCGATCAGGCTGGCGGAGGCGTTGCGCTTGAGGATCGCCCCCTCCTTCGCCTTCAGAGTAGCGATCGGTAGGATGCGGGGGTCGGGTTCGAGCGGCAGATAACTTTTCGTCTCTAGATCATAGAAGCCAACAACTTTACCGTTCTCATACAGGTAGAAAGTAGGACAATTCGCCTCAAGCATCTCCTTCACCCATGACGCGATTATTATCTCTTCCGCCTCCATGCGCTGTACGGTTTCTTCCACTCCTAGGGCATCCCAAATTTCAAAAGGACCCAGCTCATGCACAAACCCCCATTTGACCGCCCGGTCAAGGCTCACCAGGTCATCGACGATCTCCGGAATACGCCTAGATGCATAGCCTAGGGCATAGGCTGTCGTCGCCCACAAATACCTGGCTAACCTCTGTGTTTCTTCCGAGGCCTCGGGATTATCCACCTGTGAGACAATCCAGTTGAACCGCTCTCCCAGGTCTTCGATATCCCTACCTTTGCTGAAGATATCAAAGCGCGGCTTCTTCGGCGGCCCATGTTCGAGCGACTGCAGATTCAACGGCCAGAACTCACGTTTGCCTTGCTCGTTGGTCACCCGTTTTGAAAAACCGATCTTGGTCTTATTACCCAGCCAGTTGTTCTCCAGCATGGTCGTGAACAACTTAGTTAAGGCTTCGTATCTGAGGATCTCGCGTGATTCGTCGTGCTGAATCAAGTCATAAAGGTTATTGCTAACATGAACGGAAACATCGATGCCGATCAAATCTAATAAGCGGAACGTCGCAGTCTTGGGATGACCGATTAATACGCCGGTAATGGCATCCACTTCTTCGATGCTGTATCCATGATCCAACGCATATGCAATCGTATAACTATTGGTGATGCTGAGGTAACGATTAGCGATAAAGTTGGGGGTATCCTTGCAAACCACCACACCCTTCCCCAGCACCTCCTCGCCGAAACTAATCATCAAATCCATCACTTCGGGCAGCGTCTTCTCATGCGGGATGATCTCCAACAGCTTCAACCAGCGAGGTGGGTTGAAGAAGTGCGTGCCAAGGAAGTGCTGCTGGAAGGCTTCACTTCGCCCCTCAGCGATGGCGTTGATCGGCAAACCGGAGGTGTTGCTTGAGACAATGCATTGCTCGTTACGCACACCCTCGATCCGCTCGAACAGCCCTTGCTTGATCTCCAGGTTCTCGACGATAACCTCAATGATCCAATCAACCTCGGCTAGCTTGTCGAAGTCATCCTCCAGGTTACCAAGCGTGATGAAGTGTTTCGAAGTCTCGCTCAAGACCGCCGGTGGACGGCTTCTGGTCACCGCTTTCCAACCATTCTGCACGATCCGGTTACGAACTTCCTCATCCTCCAATGTGAGACCCGCCGTCTCTTCGGTTGAGGTAAGTTTAGAGGGGGCGATATCAAGCAACAGCGTGGGAATGCCCACACCCGCCAGAAGCGCTGCAATGCCGCCACCCATCGTTCCCGAACCGATAACGGCTGCCTTTCGAATGTGATAACCC
>JAUVOZ010000119.1 GCA_030598885.1 Anaerolineae bacterium
ATACATAGCTTGCCCCGCATAACGTCGCCAGAATTTGTCATCTAAAACATCTCTCCTGATCCCTAATCCTTTTGTAAAAACTCAAGCACTTCTCCCACAACCATCTTCACCGCCTCCAATGACGCCTTTAAATTCCCAGTAACATCCATACTGTGATCGGCGCCCTTAATCACCGTCAACTCGAAGGGGCGCCCAGCAAGCAAGGATTCCAACGCTTGAGGGTCGTAGAAACGATCCTGCGTTCCAATCGCAAGGTAGGCGGGCTGGTCTGTCTGGTTAAAGATCGGGTCGAAGAACGGCATACCCAGTGGAGGTGTCAAGTAAGCTGCACGGGCTCCAGCTAGATAAGGCTCCGTCTGACAAAGGAGTGCTACCACAGCTGCTCCGAGCGATTTTCCTATCAGACCGAGCCGTGGATACTCCCTCTCCTCTAAGACCGCCCCAACTGCTGCGCGACATTCTTCCAACAGGCCGGAAATCGCATCGGTGGAAAAGGGTTCCATCGTCAATTGAAAACCATAGGTCAGAGCAAGCGTGTCCCAGCCGGCAGCTCCTAGCAGCTCACTCGGGTAATACAACATCGGACCGTCCATACCGTAATTCCCGCCAGGAAAAGTCACCAACAAGCCTTGGGCATCTCCCTCTTGACGATAGAACTTATGCACAAGCGGGCGACCTTCAATAGTCTTTAGCGGCAGGTATACCCGATCAGCCATGACCCCTCCTTCCCTTGCAATCAAGCATTTGCCAGTATACGGTAACCTGATTTCATGTTTTTTTCTCTAGACAGTTCCCCCGATAACCTGCATTAAGGAATCCATTGCGGCAGATATCCACCAATAACCAACTGGCTTTGTCCCCCTCCCTCGATCTCATACAACCAGATTTCACCCGGCTGGGCTATGTCCATCCGATTTTTTCGCAAGCAGACCAGGGTTGACGAATCGGGACTCCAGGCTAATGACGAATAGCCATAAAACGACTCGTCCGTCAATTGTCTGGCTTCTGAGCCATCAGGCCTCATGATCCACAACTGCCGACCAAGCGTCCAGCGGTCCTCTTCCAGGTATTTGCGGGTGAAAGCGATCCATTCTCCATCGGGGGAATATACAGGCGATGCATCCTCCACCCTGCCTGCTTGCTCACCGGTGAGATCCATCGTGATGCCGGTAGTCACCTCCACTTGGTAAAGATGGCTATAGAAGTAAGCCAGATCATCAATCTCCCCTTCTTCCTCGCCAACATCAACTTGGGGGAAGACGATCTCAGACATGAGCAAGAAAACACCGTCCGGCGACCAGGAGCCTTTCAGTCCTAAATTGTTTGGGATGTGGTTGAAAGGCTGCGGCTCGGGACCGAGCGTAACATCCACCAGCGCGATCTCCATCAGCGTGTGGTCATAATAAGCCAACCATCCGGTGGGCGACCAACTAGGATTAGAGGTGATGTGATCACCAACTCCAACATGTGAGGCTTCAACTTCCCCATTCCAGCTTATCGTCCAAACCTGACTCGCCCCAAGGACCGGTTTCCCGGCCGCCCCTACTGTGAGTTCGAGCCGCTCAAATGCTAATATGTTCCCCTCCGGCTCGAGCGCCAACGCCTGGCACAGAACTCTCTCAGGACATGGATAAATCAGATTCTGTTCCCCGCTAGTAAGGTCGAGTAAGCGCAAGTCGCTGCCGCCGTCCTCGCGCGCCTCGGCGTAGATAATCCTATTTCCGTCGTTGCTCAGCGTGTAATCGATCACGCCCAAAGGCGTCTCAGTAAGTCGGTTCGTCTCACTCCCATCGAGCGAAACGGTGTAGAGATCAGCCTGATCACCCGCCGGCCACAGGTAAAGGATGCGCGGTGCCCCGACAGTAAACGACCATGATCGACCCCGCAGCATAGGCAGGAATCGAGTCGATCGGGCACCGCCAGTCAATTGAACGGTGACCGTGCTCCCCTCCGGCCATGCTTCAAGCGGCTCGAAAACAAGCGTATTCCCATCCCACACGAGGTGGCCGAAGAGCGGTGGATCGATCGTCAGCCGGGTCTCCACCGAGTGTACGTCCATTGGCTGGTTAAAGGTTAGGCTGATGTGTGCCGTGGAGGGAACCCCATGACTATCGGGAGCAGGGGTCAACTTATCCATTCTTGGCGCGGCGAGGATAGCCACGAGAAAAAATCCCACAAAAATGCCGAGAATTATTAATTGGTGTACAGAGAAGCGCCGAAGAGGTTTCATCATATGTCGAGAATAATCCTTGGGAAGACAAAGGGGTCAGGGATTGGGGATCAGTCAGCCGGGATCAGGTGCAAACTATCCTAATACCTTATCCGTAATCCCTGATCCCTGATCCCTTCATTACATTTCCGCTCTAACGAGTATTTCTTTAAGTCCCTCGATCGCCGCGACTGGCGTGGGGTCAATCCCATATGCCATGGCCAAGTAATAGGCGGTGTAATCTCCAAAGTGCAGGCACGTCCATTGCTGAGCAAGGCGGGTGTCGCCACGTGCCTGGATGACATTAGTGCCAAATCCTTCCACCATAAGTATGCGGTTGGTAGCGTCCACCCGGATGATATTGCGCGGATGATTTAGCGAAGCCCGCAGGAAGACCACCATTGTGGAGCCAAAAAGAGATTCGGGTTGCACCACCCCGGCCACCATGTTGTGATCCGCCTCGGGAAGTTCCTCAAACTGGGCCACCGATTTGGCCAGTTCAGAGACCTGGGTGCGCCAGCGGCGGGCGACAGGCGCCAACAAACCGGCCCCAACGATCGTCGGCCATCGCTCCATCATCTGACCAGCCAAGCGTTTGGCTGGATTCTGGGTCACCGGTATATCAGCCCGCAACTTCTTTTGTTGTCGATTCATAGCCGCCACCGAGTCGACCACCTCATCGGTCGTATCTGGGATCAAATCCTGACGAGCGAGGGCAGCCAGAAGCAGGCCGAACGAGTAACCCACTGCTGCTCGCGGCTGTCCACTATGCTCGAATCTCCACAAAGGGACGCTATGGTCCCCTGCACGGCGCGCTAACTCACCACCGGTGGTTATCGCCATCAAGCTCACCCCCGCTTCTCTCCCCCGTTCAAAGGCGCTGAGGGTCTCCTCGGTGTTACCGGAATGAGAGGCGGTGATCACCAGCGTTCCTGGACCAGAAGCAAAGGCCGGTAGATCATAATTACGCCATACAATCACCGGAATGGACATGCGCGGCGCGACATAAGCCGCAAGAAGATCGCCGCCGATGGCCGAACCACCCATACCGGCGATCACCACCTGTCGTATCCCTTCCACTATAGGTAGAGGCAAACTCTGGCCTAAGTCCCAGGCAGCCTGCAGTTGATCTGGCAGTCCATCGATTTCCGCCAGCATGCCCTCGGGATCAACTTCATGGAACCGATCCTGTTCGTCCAGGTTCATGTGTCCTCCAATGTCAGGCGGTAGACCTCACGTCGTTTCCAGCCGGCCTTGTCCGCCACTTCCCGGGCGGCTTCTGAGGGGGTGAGGCCCGAGGCCATTCGATCACGAAGCGCGGCCCGCACCTCCGACTCGTCCCACCGCACTCCAGTAGGCGCTCCCTTGATCACCAGGGTGAACTCCCCGCGAGGTTCAACCGCCGTGAAATGTTCCCGGATAGTGCGTAGTGAACCGCGCACAATCTCCTCATGCACCTTGGTCAATTCCCGGCAAACCGCTACCTGTCGTTCCGGTCCCAGGATTGTCTCCAAATCTTCAAGCGCTTCCCGTAGCCGATGACGCACTTCAAAAGCCAGCAGTGTGCGGCGCTCCTCGGTCAATTCGTCAAGTAAGTTTCGTCGTTCAACCGCCCGCCGTGGCAGGTAGCCAAGGAAGATGAATGAATCGGTCGGTAAGCCTGAAGCCACCAAGGCTGCAATCGGTGCTGAAGGACCAGGGATCGGGATGACCTGATAACCAGCATCTAAGACCGCACGAACCAGCAGGTAGCCGGGGTCTGACAAACCCGGCGTACCCGAATCGGAGACCAATGCCACATCGCCCTGATCCAACTCATTGATTAGACGTTTCAGACGCGCACGTTTATTGTGTTCATGATAGCTTATCAGTGATGTGGAGATTTGATAATGGTTTAATAGTTTCCGCGTTTGTCGGGTATCCTCGGCGGCGATTAAATCCACCTCGCGCAGGATCCGCAACGCCCGATGTGTGAGGTCCTCAAGATTGCCGATCGGCGTAGCTACTAGATAGAGTGTGCCCACGTCAGTATTGTAGCAGAGGGTTAATGATTGTGATTGATTGCTTGTCCATTAACCCTCGATAATACCCTTGGAAATTTAGGAAATCCTGATGCTAACCACACTATGATATGGTAAACGATAGTCAACACCATTCATGAGTATCAAGGGCAAAACAACATCAACGACACTCAGGATGCAATCAACAAAATAACGAATTGAACGTGAATAAGGTCTGGACATGAAGGCAATAATTGGTTATAATGTGTGCAAATCCTTAGCAATATACGAAGGTTTAGCACACAATATGAGCTCACCAAACTTCAATACCCTGTATGAAATCACTGAGGGACAGGCTGGTTACTTTACCGCACGCCAAGCCGGCGAGGCTGGATACTCTTGGGAGCGCCTTTCATATTATGCAAAAACAGGCCGCTTTCAACGCGTATCCCATGGAATATATCGCCTTGTTCACTTTCCATCATCACCATTTGAGGATCTTTATATCTCTTGGCTACGTACAGGTCTAGATTCAGTCATCTCTCACGAAAGTGCACTCTCCATCTACGATCTATCAGACATAATCCCCAGTGAAATCCATATTACAGTACCCAGAACTGCCTCCCGCCGTCGCAGAGGCATCCGTCTGCATACCAACCGGTTCAAGCCGGAGGACGTCACATGGCGGGAGGGGCTCAAGGTGACAACCGTTCCTCGAACTATCGCAGATGTAGCAGCAACGGGACTGGCAAAAGAGTTCGTACATCAGGCAATCCAGCAAGCAATACAACGAGGCCTCACAGACCGAGATGCACTTTTAGAGATGGCATCGCGGCGAGGTGGTAGACCAAGCAGGCTTATCGCTGAGGCATTAGCAGAGGAGAGATAGCGTGAGGTATTCAAGTGCGGGATCATTTCGTCGCGCCCTAGAAGATCGGCTGAAAAGGTATCACCTTACATCGCACCGTCCCCTCGATCGATTAAGAAAAATGGTAGCCTTTGAGCGCTTACTTGCTCGCCTAGCTGCGTACCAACCTGACGCCTGGGTTCTGAAGGGGGGATTTGCTCTACAATTGAGAATTGGAGACAGATCACGAACCACCAAGGACATCGACTTGCTCTTGAGAGTTCGTCCTGAAGAATCTCATGCATTCCTAAGAAATGCTGGTTCTTTGGAACTCGGAGATTGGTTTCAATTCGAGGTTGCAATACCATATGAAAATATAGAAGGGGATCAAAAAGGAATTCTACGTTTCCCTGTCAGAACTCTTCTTGATGGTCGAACCTTTGAGGAATTCCATGTTGACGTTGGATTCGGTGATCCAATTTTTGAACCGATCGAGAAGCTGGAAGCACCAGGCAACCTACTTGACTTCGCCGAGATCCCTCCCGCTGTGATTCCTTGCTATCCACTTACTCAACAGATTGCAGAAAAGGTTCACGCCTACACAAAACCTCGCCCATCTGGGGAGCCCAGTCGCGTTAGGGATATTATTGATATTCTGTTAATTACGGAATTAGGGAAGATAAAAAGCTCGTATCTCCTTCAAGCTCTGCACTCAACGTTTGAAGCAAAAGGCACCCACCCACTTCCAAACAGGCTACCAGATCCCCCATCGAGTTGGGCATCACCATTTCGGAAATTAGCAAAAGAGCTTGACCTTCATTGGAACACACTCGACAAGGCAACGGAAGTAGCCCACCTATTCTTAGATCCCATATTAAGTGGGGACGTATCTGGATTATGGGATCCGACTCTGTGGACATGGAGCCAGTAGTAATCACTAAAATCGTAAAGCCGACTTTTCCACTTGATTAAGAATCAAACTCCCAACTTCGAGATATCATCCACCCGCCCCTCATTGTGTATGTTCGACTAAACCAAATCCCGCAACCGCGTCCACGCGGCCTCTTCCAGGTCGGCAAGTTCCATCAACGGAGCCGTCGTATCGTCGAGCACGTCTACCGGATTGGCGATTTCTGACCCACGCTTGAAAATCATCGCCACCTCCTGCCATAAGTCGCCAATAGCCCGCATGTCACTGCCAATATCAGCCAGCCGCTCGTCTCCGGTGATATTGGCCCCTTCCTCTAAAAACCGTCCATACATATAGCGGAAGATGCCGCCACCCGTGCCACCAGTGGCGTCGATGAAGATGAAGTTATTGAAGCACGCCCAGCGAAGCTCTTCCTCGTTC
>JAUVOZ010000019.1 GCA_030598885.1 Anaerolineae bacterium
CCGCATCCCGCTCAGCGAGATCTCTGACGATGTCGATGGTGAGGTGGCGATTAACACCCACATACGCAGCATCGGGGCTTCCCGGTAGCTCCTCCACCGAGCGGTAGACCGTGCGCCCCAGGATCTCCGTTTTCTTGGGATGGACCGGCCAGATCTCCCCTTTGTATCCCATGCGATCGCTCTGGCGAATCGTCTCCTGGGCATTCGCACCGCCAAAAGCGGCAATGGAACGCGGGTTCAAAAGACGCTCAAACTGCATGTGTTGCCCTCCCGGCGAGTGCTTCGCCGTTTAGCAACCCCCGGCTCGATTCAGCGCGATAACCCCGACAGACACTCATGGATGATCTACTCCGCGTTCGAGGTGATTCGAGACACCGGACCGAGGGGATTTCGTTAACCAAATCAGAAAGTTCATGAACAAAAGCTATTACAAGCACTGATTTGACATCCTTGGGCGAATTTACTTTTTTGTAGCCATCGTAATAAGGTGATTTGTCGTATATCTCAAATGAAGGTGAGTTCTTAAGCAATTCAATCCCTGCAATGCCTGCCAATGAGGCACCAAACGCTTTGACCTTTTCGATGATATCGGTGGTGATATCTGGATGAGTGCACGAATTCATAAGCTTTCTTTCAACGTCTTCCCCACTTCATACGGTAATACAAATGACTACTGCTACACCTAGCTTTACTTCTTCTTCGGCTTCTGAGGCTCGGGAACTTCTTCCTCAATATTTATGATCTTCCTAGCGTAATCGACATACTCCTCCATCGGCGTCGTAAACCTGATAACTATTTTTGCGCCATCAGGTGAACCACCGCCATGCATGCAACCTGGAATCCCGGCGCCGACGGTCAACCATTCAGCCAAACGGGCTGCTTTGAAGCGCGTTTCGCCTGAACCTATCCCCGCCTTTAAGTACTTATGTAGCAGGTGGCCGTATTCAGGATTGGTGAAATCCTTATATGAGGGCATACATCCGGTTTCGGCGATGCCCCCGCCTATTTCCTGCGTGAGCCTTTTTACTTCGTATGGCAGCGTAGCTACCATGACCTTATTGGTATTGGCGGTGAGCGGATCGGCAAACCATGATCCAGATGGATGTTGAGATCCCATGGCACACGCGCCTACTCCCAGGCCATATGTAATTTGGTTATTGATCGACATATCAACCAGCTTATTTATAAACGTTCTTGTGGAAAGGCCGTTAGCCCGAGCCATCAATATGGAGGTCCCGAGCATGACATCTCCTTGACCCGCGACGCAGGCACCGATACATGCCCGGTAGTTAGCGACGAAGAACTGGATAACCTTGCCTGTATATTCATACTCTTTGCACATGAACACCCGTTGCTTTGGCACAAACACATCTTCAAACAATAGAAAAGCCTGGGTAATTCCCGTATCCGGGACTTCAACATCCGCAGTCTCCTCAAGTTCCCGCCGGTCACTAGGATGGGTTGTTTCCACAATTGTCAAACCCTCGATGTCTCGGGGAACGACACAGGCCACCGCGAAATCCTGATCCGCTTCACGGTAAATACCACCGGGTAAAAGGAAGATTTCCTGTGAAGCTGCAGTGCCACAAATCATGAGCTTAGCCCCACGAATGACAATGCCGTCATCACGGACTTCCGTTATCCTGAGATTGGTGTCCAGATCCGGCTGCTGCGAGGGCTTAAGGCTGCGATCACCTTTTGCATCGGTCATGGCTCCTGCCACTGTTAGCCCCTTGCTCTGGGCTGAGAGGATCCAATTTTTCAGCCTCTCTTGATAGTCTGTACCAAACTCCTCGTCTATCTCATGCGTAATTGCCCACATAACATTCTGGGCGTTCCAGCCACAACAAACCGCGCCAGTACAACTTCCGGTGCGCCGGTAATTTTGGCGCTTCATCTTCATGTTAGCGATAAGATCATCCGAGGTCTGCGTCATGGAATTCCAGCGTAGGATTTTCTCACCGCTAAACATGGAAGTAGTAGTGTACATATCTGCTAATTCCGGATCGGTGGCTGCGTCATAATTAAGAGCGTGGCTTTCGACTGTCCGTTTGGTTACCGGGTGTGTAGTGACGTCTTCGATTAGTTCCCCAAACTTGTAGACATTCGGACGTAGCTCCCGAAGCGCGGCCAGATATTCATCTCTGGTTTTGATTGACATTCTTGATCTCCTTCTATCTTCAACTCAAGGAAGCGAGGGGTTGTATACATAATCAGTGATATGTGAGCCATATTCGGCGTTAAATCATCGCGTATCACGCATCATGTATTACGAGACCAATACTCCTTGATCTTCTCAATAAATACTGGAATAAATCCCCGGCAGTCATCAACGACGCCATAATCCACTTGTTCAAAAACCGGTGATTTAGCATCATTATTTATCGCTACCATCACTTGAGCACCTACGATGCCGACCATATGCTGCAATTCGCCCGACAACCCCACCCCGATATAGAGCTCAGGATTGACAATTTTGCCGCTCTGCCCGATCATCGTCTCCAATTCAGTCCAGCCTTCATCAACGGCCGGCCGAGTGGAGCCGAGAGCAGCGTTAAGCACTTCCGCCAGATCGGCTATTACCTGCCATCCCTCATGATCACCCGCACCGGCTCCACCAGCAACAACGATGGGAGCCGATTCAAGAGGTATACCTTCCGGTTCCTCATAGATGACTTCCAGTGTTTCTATCCGGTGGGGGACTTCACCTGGAGCATCAAGTGGAACAACCTCTCCGGTTCTGTTCTCATCCGGTTCTGGCGTAGGGAAAACCCCTTTAGCAACGGTTGCCATCTGGGGTCGCTTCTCAGGACAGGTAATCGTGAGTAATCCGCCATAAGCAGGCACCATCGCTTCCAGGAGTTTGTCCTCGTTGAGCACCAGATCAATGCAGTGAGCCGTCAACCCGGTTTCCAATCTAGCTGCTACCAGCGGCGCCAATTCTCTTCCCGTGGATGTCGAACCGATAAGCACAATTTCCGGCTTATGCTCTTTAGCGAGTCTTACAATTATTTCAGTATAAATCTCTTGTTGATAACAGGTCAGCTCAGGATTGTTTCCCAGATAGACTTTGTTGGCGCCGGCCGCAAACAACTGCCGGCTTTGTCCATTCAATTTATCTCCCAGGAGAACAACCTCTACTGAAGTTTTGATCTCATCAGCCAATTTGCGCGCATGGCCAATCAGCTGGAGCGATTCCATAAGAATCCGACCGCCAATCTGCTCAGCAATAACCCATACAGCACCGCATGAGCTTTTCATTGTTTTACATTTTCCCTATATGACGCCCGCCTCAACCAACTTTTGAATTAGCTGTTCAGCTTTCTCTTCCCTAGTGCCAGTGATGATCTCAACTTCACGTTTGAGCTCTATGGAGGCCATGTTCGAAACAATTGTTGGCGACCCTTTCAAACCAACAGAGTCATCCGACACACACAATTCATTAATTCCCCAATGGGTAATCTCCCGTTTTCTAGCCTCGATAATTCCCGAAAAGCTGAGTGTCCTTGGATTGTTCAGTTCTCTGGTTACCGTAAGGACTGCTGGAATTTTTACCTGCACAACACGGAATCCATTATCCAGACTAGCTTTTACTTTCCACCATTCACCTTCAGTTTCGATAATCTCTTTTACTCTTGTTACGATCGGTATTTTTAAAAAAGCACCGATTTCTGGTCCGACCCACTCCGTACTACTATCGCTGCTGGCCATCCCGCAAAAGATTACATGATACGATCCGATCTTCTCAATGCCCTTGGCAAGGGTATATGCAGTGGCATACGCATCAGCACCACTAAAAGCCAGATCGGAAAGCAGGAATCCCTGGTCAGCGCCCAAGGCTAAACACTCCTTGACAATATTGCCTGCCGAAGGTGGACCCATACTAAGCACCACAATTTGTGCATCAAGCTGTTCTTTAAGCTGTAGAGCTGCTTCCATTGCATTTTTGTCAAGTGGATTCAATACCAGCGGAATATCCCCCCTAATGAGGGTTTTTGTGACAGGATTAATTCTTATCTTACGCTCCTGTTTAGGGTCAGGAACCGCTTTGACACATACAACGATCTTAAGCATTGGATAAAACCTACGCTAAATCAAGGAACTAAACTTTACTCTGTATTCACCTTCGCGTAAGGACTAAAACAGCGTCATCCCAGCCAACTGGATGCCCAAATAAGCCGTTTTGAGATAATTTCCACGATTCCTCAACTTCTGTATGGGCTATGAAAGTACCCAACGGGCGATAATAACCTTCATAATGTCAGAGGTACCTGCCGATGGCCCCAGAACTGCGGAATCACGCAAATAGCGGGTGACCGGATATTCTTCCATGCAGCCATAGCCACCATGGATATCAACCGCTGTTTTTGCTGCCCTTTGCGCTGCTTCGGTTGTGAAATACTTTGCTACCGCAAATTCGTTGCTCGCGCGCTCACCTTTATCCTGCATGGATGCCGCTCGAAATCCCAGCAGGCGGCCCGCTTCGAGATCGATCTTCATATCCGCTAACTTGTTCTGGATCGTCTGCAGTTTACTAATTGGTTTTCCGTAAAGAATTCGTTCATTGGCGAATTTGACAGACGCTTCTAGACAAGCGGTATGTAGCCCTAAAGCACAACCGACCATTCCACCTCTACCAACATCTCCAATAGCAGACATGGCAATCCGCAAGCCTTTTCCTTCCTCACCGAGCAGGTTTTCAGCTGGAATGCGGCACTTTTTAAAAACCAACTCACCAGTATTGCACCCACGCATCCCTACTTTATGCTCTTCATGGGTAGGTTTGAACCCATCCGTTCCCTTTTCAACGACGAAGGTCGAGAAAGCTTCGGGGTTCTCCTCGTCCACAGCGAAAACAGTAATTGTGTCAGCGATGTGTGAATTGGTGATGAAACACTTGCGTCCGTTCAGAATGTAGCTGTCATCATCCTTCTTGTAAGACGTGCGACAACCCTTAGGATCAGAACCTCCTGTCGGTTCGGTTACTGCTATCGTGGCCAGCCGTTCTCCCTTCGCCAATCCAGGTAAATATTTCTGTTTCTGCTCCTGGTTACCGAACCTTATGATAGGCTCAGTGCCCAGGGCAAAAATTTGGAGCATCATAGCCGTCGCCACCGAAACCCGGCTGATTTCCTCCAGGGCGATGAGGCGGGCAACATAACCCAATCCAAGACCACCATATTCTTCAGGAATGGTCAATGCCATCATTTCAGCTTCACCCAGGGCTTTGACAACTTCGTCAACGACCTTCGCCGTTTCTTCCATTTCAGAAACCTTGGGAGCGATCTTGGATTCTGCAAATTCACGAGCTGCTTTCCTAAAAAGTTCCTGCTCTTCAGTAAATGTAAAATCAATCATTGTTTAATTTTCCTCCTTAAGATGGCTTTTACTTCTTATCATATGTGAAATGTAATACGTGAGGTATTCGGTGCAAAATCATCACACCTCCTGCCTCACTTTTCACTCATCACGTCTCACCTATCACATCTCACACTGTCCCCTCTTAACGCAGAGCGCACCCCACATATAGCTGATTCCCGCTCCAATGATGATCATTAAATCTCCATCTTGAGCCGCCCAGATGGCCATTTGGTTTGGGTGGTCATCCGAGCCAGTCATACACTTTTTGCTTGATGCCCAGCTTCTCGCGAACTACCCATTCGGGGAGTCCACTCTGTTCAGCAATATCAGTCGCAGTTAGAACTGGCTCCGGCAGGTACATGCCAATGCTGACTATACCAACGGATCCATGATCTGGTGAATTCACCGGATTCTCTGCCACGCTTATGTTCCAATCACAATCCCGCCATCCACTCTCAGTACCGTCCCCGAAATGTAACTAGCCTCGTCGGATGCCAAGAAGAGGTAGGCATTGGCGACATCCCGTGGCTGGCCCAGTCGACCCAAAGGTGTGCTTTCCCTCATCCCGTCTAGAATCTTCTTTGGCATAGACTTGACCATATCAGTTGCAGTAGGACCAGGCGCCACAGTGTTAACACGGATATTGTAGCGACCGAGCTCGCGCGCCCAAACCTTGGTCATGCCTACGACTCCCGCTTTAGCGGCAATATAGTTGGTTTGACCGAAATTCCCATCCAGACCGACGACAGAGGTGGCATTGAGGATCACACCGCTCCCCTGTTGGATCATGTGGGGCGCAACAGCTTGGGTGCAATTGAACACTCCCTTGAGATTGACCGCTATCACTAGGTCAAAATCAGCCTCAGACATCTGCTTGACCAGTTTGCCATCCTTGACCTTAACCAGGGTGGAGTCGCGTAGGATGCCGGCATTGTTGACTAACACATCTACCCTTCCGTACCTTCCCACCACATCATCTACCCATTCCTGCACCGCGCTCCGATCAGTGACATCAACCTTGTAAAAGCTATGTCCTATCCCCTCCGCTGCGCTCTGAGATGTTGACCCAAAGCTTGTCGCAGGGTTGACCTCCTGACTAAGTGCCTGAATCATAGCTTGCCCATGATCCTCATTAACGTCGCAGATAACCACCTTGGCCCCTTCCTCAGCAAAGCGTTCAGCCGTGGCTTTCCCAATGCCGACCGCGCCCCCGGTGATGAGGGTTACTCTACCTTCCAGACGCATAACTCCCTTTCCCTTTTCCTGCTGGCGGCTGCTTTTTTCAGTAGACTCATGATTTAAGTTCTTCAAGATAATGGATCAGAGTGTTGATCGATCTGTCCCGGCTGTCAGCCGATTTATTCACTCCATAAATAACCGAAGCACCCAACATGCCGGCAAATAACATTTCTGTTATGGCGCTGGTGTTAACATCATTCCTTAATTCACCTTTTGCCTTTCCCTCATCCAAAAGCCTCTTAAGCATCGCCTTAAGGTCGATAAAGCCTTTGTTAACTTCTTTACATAAATGGGGGCGTTGGTCATCCAATTCAACCGAAAAGGTAGTAAAGATACAACCCCCGGGAAAATTCTCGGGATCGTTGAGATACCGATCTTTGTAGTTTTCCAGGAGCTTCTGGATTTTTCCAATCGGACTTTCGATCCCATCCAGACCTAAAAGGGTCTTTTCACGCCAAATTCTTTGCGCTTCATGTAGAACCTCGAAGAACAGGTCCTCTTTGCTTGCGAAATGATTATAAAAACCACCTTTTGAGGTATTCGCGGCTTCTAAAATATCGCTAATAGACGTGCTTAAAAATCCCTTCAAGGAGAATAATCTTAAGGACTCGTGGATGATTCTTTCTTTTAGTATCACTATTTACTTTGAACGAGGTGATGAGACAGACCGGTCGGTCTTACTTTATACTTATTTTCACAAATTGTCAATTATTGAGTACTAGGGAGTGTGATTGCATATTGAGACGAGAGCCTAGGGGCTGAGACTGAGATGCAGGAGAATCGAAAAGGTTATGTGATGATTGACACATTTGCTAATATTGTATAATTGCTGATGATTAATGCGTTTCTTTTCTAATCCCCATTTTGAGCATCCCGTTATCGCTCAATTCAACTATGGAGCGAGCTATTGTTTCCTGATCTATAGGCAAGAGTTAATCCAAGCTGATCTTGCCTCATTGTCCTCATCAGGATAGGTCTATGAGATTGATCCTGTTTTGAATGTGTACTTCATATATGGAGAATAGGCTTTGGCTCAAAGAGTCCTTGAAGTAAATAACCTTGTAACGTGTTTCAAGACAAACGAAGGAACCGTTCACGCTGTCAATGGCATTTCATTCTATGTTGAGGAGGGTGAGACATTAGGAATCGTGGGGGAAAGTGGATGTGGTAAAAGTGTCTCAATGCTCTCTGTACTGAATTTGCTACCGCAACCTCCGGCTAATGTTTCAGCTGATAGTATCCGTTTTCAAGACACGGAATTGACAAAAGCCTCTAAAGGGGAAATGCGAAACATTCGAGGAAGTAAGATTGCCATGATCTTCCAAGATCCCTTGACTTCCCTGAACCCAGTCCTTACGATGGGATTTCAAATCATGGAACCATTGCGTCTTCACCTTGGGATGAGCGAAGAGGAAGCACGAAACAGAGCCGGTGAATTGCTCCATCTAGTGGGCATTCCCGAACCCCACGACCGCCTTAGTGACTATCCCCATCAGTTCTCAGGTGGAATGCGTCAACGCGCCATGATCGCTATGGCTCTAACGTGCAATCCACCCTTGGTGATCGCTGATGAACCGACAACCGCCTTGGACGTCACAATCCAGGCACAGATCGTCGATCTTGTCAAGCGGCTACGGGACAAATTTGGCATGTCCTTGATCTGGATCACTCACGATCTGGGTGTCGTGGCGGGGTTGGCTGATCGCGTGAATGTAATGTATGCTGGCTTCGTAGTTGAAACTGCGCCGATTAATGATGTATATATGGTCCCACGTCACCCCTATACTGCAGCATTGTTACGTTCACTACCACGTATAGATGGTAGCCAGGAGGAGCAACTTGAGTCTATTGACGGAATGCCACCAGAATTATTAGAACTACCCCCTGGTTGTCCCTTTGCGCCGCGTTGTGCATTCACAAAAGATATTTGTAGGCAGCAAAATCCGCATTTAAAAGAAATAAATCCAGAACACTGGATCGCTTGCTGGGTGGACATTACCACAGGCAAAGTTCGATGAACAATGATATTCTAATTCAGGTTAAAAATCTCACCAAGCATTTTCCCATAACCCGCGGCGCTATCATTCAGCGGCAGGTTGGAGCAGTACAAGCGGTTGATAAAGTTACTTTCACAATACGGAAAGGCGAGACGTTAGGCTTGGTAGGAGAGAGCGGTTGTGGTAAAACCACAACCGGACGCACAATCCTGCAGTTGTATCGTCCCACAGCTGGTGAGGTGTTTTTCCGTGGAATTGAACTGGCCAAGTTGAAAGGTAAGCAACTGCGTCGCGCCCGAAGGAACATGCAAATGGTGTTCCAAGACCCTTACGCTTCCCTTAATCCAAGGATGAACATTGGTAATATTATCGCTGAACCTCTCGAGGTACATAAAATCGGTGACCGGCAAGAACGTCGGGAGCGAGTTCAGGAGTTACTCAGGTTGGTTGGCCTTAGCCCTCATTTCCTCACCCGCTACCCGCACGAATTTTCTGGAGGGCAGCGGCAACGCGTCGGTATAGCGCGCGCCCTTGCCTTACAACCAGAATTCATTGTTCTTGACGAGCCAATCTCTGCCTTAGATGTTTCTATCCAGGCTCAGGTGGTTAATTTATTGGCCCAATTGCAGCAAACCTTCGGCTTAACCTACTTATTTATTGCTCATGATCTGAGCATGGTGCGCCACATTTCTGACCGTACAGCTGTGATGTACCTGGGCAAAATTATCGAGCTGGCGACCCGCAACGAGTTGTATGGTCACCCCTTGCATCCCTACACCCAGGCATTGCTCTCGGCGGTTCCGATCCCCGATCCGATTAGGGAGAGAAAGCGGCAGCGTATCATCCTGGAAGGGGACGTACCCAGTCCTGCTAATCCTCCCAGGGGTTGCCGGTTCCGCCCTCGTTGTCCATCCATACAAGATTTATGTAAGCAAAAAGATCCGGAGTGGCGTGAGGTAGCCGCTGATCATTGGGTGGCTTGTGCGTTGTACAATTGAAAGGATCTTCCAAAAGCGTAGCCTAGGTTAAATCATAACCTATAAAACATAAGCTTCGTCCTCCTGGAGAGCTAACCAGCTATGATTAACCCCTTCGCACTACTCACTTCTTGTGCGTGAAGACCGCTTCTTCAAGGTGACTTATACAGAATTGCCAATGCTTACATCTCGGTGATCGCTCATATGTCTTACCCATTCAGGGAATTTGGTTTTCTATAGCAGATGAGGATAATTACATGGTACCAGACGACATGGACCATTGCTGATTGCTTTCTATATTGTGATGACTTTTGACCCGACATAGGACAAGATGGGAACAATGACCGCTTATGATTATCAACTTTTGATCAAGCATCTTCTCGAGCATGGCGTTGCCTGGGCGCCGGACCAGGAGATCCTCTACCGGGATAATTTCCGATACACATATAGAGACATGTACCAGCGGGTCCTGAAGCTGGCCTCAGCACTCCAGCAGCTAGGTGTCAGTCAGGGGACCAAGGTCGGGGTGATCGAGCGGGACAGCCACCGGTACCTGGAAATGTACTTTGCCATTCCGGGGATCGGTGCGGTACTCCATACAATCAATCCCAACCTGGCGCCAGAGAGCGTGCTCTACACAATGGAGCACGCCGAGGACGAGGTGCTGATCTTCCACGAGGACTTCCTCCCGTTCGCTGAACAAGCGCGCGAACGCCTACCGGGGATCCGGCACTTCATCGTTATCATGGACGGGGGCGAGGTGGAGCTCCCCTTCACGGCTCTCGAGTATGAGGTGCTGGTGGAGAGCGCCGAGCCGTTGCAAATACTGCCAGATTTCTCTGAAGACACACAGGCCACGCTCTCCTACACCACCGGAACTACAGGGGTCCCGAAGGGGGTCTACTTCTCCCACCGGCAGCTTGTTCTGCACACCTTCGCCGGTTGGGGCTCAATTGCCGTCTTTGGTAACGACGGTGGGTTGAACAAGCACGATGTATATATGCCGCTAACTCCCATGTTCCACGTTCATGCCTGGGGCTTGCCGTATGTCGCCACGGTATTCGGGTTGAAGCAAATTTACCCCGGCTACTATGACTATGAGATGATCCTCCGGCTCATCCAGGAGGAGAAGGCTACTTTTACTCACTGTGTCCCAACTATTCTTCAGCGGGTGTTGGAGGTCGCCGAAGCGGAGAATGCTGATCTCAGTGGTTGGAAAGTGATCATCGGCGGCGCGCGTCTGACGAAGGGTCTCGCCAAGCGAGCACAAGCCCTGGGGATAGACATTACCGGCGGCTACGGGCTATCGGAGTCCTGCCCTTTCCTCACACTTGCTTCACTTCGACCCTCCATGGAGAAGCGTGGTAGTGATGAAGCGCAGCTGGATGTGCGGATCAAGACAGGGTTCCCCATGCCGTTGGTTAAGATCCGGGTCGTGGGCTCGGATGGGAAGGATGTTGAGAGTGATGGCTCGGAGACGGGAGAGATCGTCGTGCGTTCACCATGGCTTACACCTGGCTACTACAAAGACGCTAAACGGACAGAAGAATTGTGGTCTGGGGGATGGATGCACACCGGTGATGTAGCCAACATTGATGGTGCCGGCTATATCCAGATCGTCGAGCGCATGAAGGAGATCATCAAGAGTGGCGGCGAGTGGATCGTATCCCTCGAATTGGAAAACATACTCAGCTTGCATGACGATGTCATGGAAGCGGGTGTGATCGGGGTTCCGGATGAAAAGTGGGGAGAACGACCATTGGCGGTTGTCGTGCCTATCAAAGGAAAAGAGGAGATCCTCTCGATTGAGGTCCTAAAAGAACATCTAAATGCCTCGGTGAAGGAGGGATTGATCGCTAAGTGGGCAGTTCCTGATCACTTTGTCATTGTGGCTGAGCTACCGAAAACGAGTGTTGGTAAGATCGATAAGAAAGCGCTGCGTAAGCAATACCCGATGCCACCAGGTAGCGAATTTATGAAGGACTCCTAGAGAGCCAAGCCATGTGAGGGACGTTTCCCTTCTGGTCTGAATTGAGGTTCAGATGTCATCCATCAAGCAAATTAATCATGTGGCTATCGTTGTCAAGGACATCGATGATGCCCTTTGTTTCTGGGAGGATGCGCTGGGTCTAAAGGTGACTCACGTTGAAAATATACCTGAACAAGACGCCCTCGTAGCGTTTCTATCAACGGGCGAGGCGGAAATTGAACTTGTAAAGCCCATGGATAAAGATAGCAGCGTCGCCCATTATCTTAGCAAGCGCGGTCCTGGAATCCACCATATTTGCTTCGAGGTGGACGATATCGAAGCTTGTTTGGACAAACTCAGAGCCCATGATGTTCACCTAATCAACCCCGAGCCGGTAGTAGGGACGGGCGGGAAACGCGTTGCATTCATTCACCCAGAGAGCACACACGGTGTTCTTGTCGAGTTGTACGAGTTAACGGAACAGGAACCGGAGATTAGGCTGAGCCGTGTACGCGCCCTCGCTGATCGAGCTATTTTTGAAGGACAGGTTGCTACCGCAAGCGTATTAAAGTTCCTGCGAGGCATAAGGTACAGAGCGACTTCAGAAGAGAGGAGTACCCCTACTTCGGAGGAGTCGTAGCGCAATCAGTCTCCGCTATTCGAGCATAGTGTCGCACCTTCATCAGATTCGAGTGGCTCAAGAGGGATTGCAATGTGGAAAAAATCGCTATCGTTTCTCAAGTAATTGATAGCGAACGTGTACCGGAAGCGATTTGAGGTATTTCCCTGCGACTGAATGGTTTGCCAATATAAATGTACACCGAAGAGTCCTTCATGCGGCTCTTGGGCCATGCCATCTCCACGGTAGCTAGCAAAAGTTCTGGTAAGGAGAAGCGCATGTCGTCTGTAGGATGTATGCAACTGTCCGAGGACACCTGACATACCCAATCAGCAGCGGTGACGAGACGCGCACGGGCTTCGGCAGCAGCCTGCCGCAGTCTGTTGTAACCCTCGGAAGTGCTATCGCTTCCGACTGTACGCAACTTGTCTAAGCGGATATGAATCGGTGCCGCCTCGATATCGATCCGATGAGGATCTACATCGAGGCGGCACCGATCGTCACCAAGGAGGTCATAATCCCCTGTCCCCAATCAATTTTATGCAGGGATAACGTGATCGCTCCCGTGCCCAGAAGTGTCAAGTAAACTCTGGGTTCGAGCAAGTCTGTAGCGTCTGGGATTTTGGTCGGCTCGGGTGGTAGGGTCGGCGAGGCTTCTGGCTTCACCTTATCCTAAGGATTGCAAGAGGAAAGATAGATGCAGAGGATCAGACCCGCTCGTGAGGTTACTGTGACCTTGATTGCTTCCCGCCAGCTGAGGTTTATGGTATCACTCGTGCTCTACCTCAATTGCCTGCGTCGGCCCCGATTACGGATTCGGGTTGGAGGGCTGAGAGGATTGGATATTTAGATTATCGGCATACGTGCATGATATACGGGGCTCCACAATAATCACTGATATTGGCTTTGACGGGAATATCTTCAACGTTGATGCAGTCTCATGCCATTCTTAATATACGGCGACCAGGAGTGATTCGCGCGAAATTCAGGTGGATTACGATACAGTGTTTTTGGAGACCGGTAGCGTGGAGATGAGTTTTGACGGTGAAGTCGGAGCTATTAAATTTCCGGAAATAGGAGAAAGGAAATGCCAGACTAATAGTTGGGAATGTTTGTCGGATACCGAAACTCCGAATAACACTTTGTAATGTTTCCAACCTATAAGTGCTGTTAGGAAATTCCGACTTGACATTGGTTAAAACGTTGCACTCGTATTGCTCAAACGGATAGTGTGTCAGCCCACAAGAAAGCTAGCCCGGGGACAACTGGAGACAAAACGATGGATTAGATCTCATTTTATTTATTGCGCTCATATTATCCACAATATATGTGGTAATGTATCTTGCTGGAGATTGCTCGTCCCCTCATGGTCAGTATGGCGCGAATCAATTAGATAGCTCATCCTCCAGCCAGTGCAACTCAAGCTCCTCAAGCTTCTTGCGCGTTGGCAGTCCCGTCGCTACATCCCAACCAGCCATTGAATAGTACCAGTCCTTCGCGCGCTCAACTTCCTCCTCGGCGATGAACATGCCGTCGCTTTTACCACCCGTCAGGGGTTCAATCAACTTCTTCGGTAGGCGGTCAGCTTCTCGCCCAATTCCCTCGCGTGCGTTGAAACATCGCAGCATGTTCAGGCGCCTTTCCCCCAGTCGCAGAAGCTCTTCCAAGGACACATCCCACCCGCTCACTGCCTGCACGGCCTCCACAAGTTGAGCTGGGCTGTAAAGCTGCCACGCCGGACCATAAACAAACTGGCAAACCGCAAGCGAGTCAATACAAGAGTTAAAGAACTGAGTGGTCAGCGCGAAGCGAACCTTCTCTTTATTTAGAACTTCATTCGGCTGCGGATCCGTCAACCCGAGCTGTGCCATGCGCTCCGAGTGCTTGGTGTAGGTAGGGTCATGCTGCGAAGATTGGTGATCCGGGCCAAATGGATTGACTGCATAGATTAAGGCGAAGCTACGTTTTAACTGAGGCATATGAGCAGGTAGCTCCTGCTTCTTCACAGTAAGAACAAGGTCCTCCGCTTCCCGACCCAGTTTCTTCGCGGCACGTGCGGAGCCATCAGCGAGCAGATCCCCAAACCCTTCCCGCTTGGCGATCGATTTCACTAGCTCGACCATCGCTTCGGCATTGCCAAATTTCAATTCGACCCCTCCTGTGTCATCGGCGTTGATCAGTCCGTGTTCATAACAGTCCATAGCCCAAGCGATGGTCATTGCACAAGATATGGTGTCCATACCATACTGGTTGCACAGCTGGTTCGCATAGGACACAGCCGCCAGGTTGTCTACACCGCAACAGGCACCAAAAGTAGCTAGGGCTTCATATTCTGGTCCCCCGTATCGCGGGTCAACCTGATAGGGCTCTCGATCAACCTTGACAACACACTTACAGCGGACAACGCAAGCGTAGCAAGTTTCCCGCTTTAGGAGGATGGTATTCGCTAATGTCCCGCCATCCAGCGCTTTCCAGCCCTCGAAGGTTCCGCTTCTCCAGTTGTAGCTTGGCAAGCCTCCGCTCTCGTTCTGGGAGCGGATGAAATTTGGAGTTCCCAAAACGCTAAGGGTGTACGTATCCGAATCTTCTAAGTTCTTCATACCCCACCGAGCAAGCTGCAGCAATGCTTTTCGATCCGCAATTTTCGGCCTCTGACTACCATGAGCCACAATGGCCTTGAGATTCTTACTACCCATCACAGCTCCCATCCCAGTGCGCCCATTGGCCCGACTGCACATGTTGATAAGCGCTGCGAAGCGCACTCCATTCTCTCCGGCGGGCCCGGTCTGCAGGACCTCGACCTTGGGATCGTCCAGTTCTCTACGGATCATGTTCTCGACTTCACCTGTCATCTTCCCCCAAAGGTGTGAGGCCGCGCGTAGCTTTGCTTCTCCATCGTGCAGATGTAGATAGATTGGCTCCCTAGCGCGCCCCCGAACGACAATCGCGTCAAACCCGGAGAATTTCATCGTTGCTGGGAAAAAACCGCCAGCTTGTGAATCTCCAACCGCTTCCGTAAGAGGTGACTTGGCGACAACCGTGATTCGGCTCTGTCCCGAAATTGGGGTACCTGTCAGCATGCTCAAAGCGAAGACCAAGGTGTTCTCCGGGCCCATTGGATCTGCACCAGCTGGCGTCTGCCGTAAGAGGTAATACAGACCCAAGGCACTGCCTCCCATATACCGTCTGTAGAAAACCTCATCAGGCTCTTCAACTTTGAGAGCCATGTTGTTCAGGTCAACGTGCAGAATTCGACCGTGATAACCGTACATAGTCTATCCTCCAGAGATCTAAGATAGCAGAATTATGCGATCAGAAAAGCTGGAACTCATCCTTGGAAATCCCTCCACACACCGTGATCTCACTGACTCAGTCTTCGTTCCATTTATCCCTCGTGAGATAGGGTGAGCGCATAACTGCTCTGAATGTGGCTGGTGATGTTAACGAGCTCCTGAAGCCATTCATATCCGTGACTCACACCATCAAATCCGACAATCGGTCATTCAGCTTTATTGGACGGTAGGGAGTTTACAGATCGTGAGCGGATCGCCGCGAGCTTCAAGCGAAAGCCTACATTGCTCATCCCTACTCCTCGAGGGTAGTTTTTCCAGTGCACTCATTGTATATTATGAGGGCTGATTTTAAATTCGAAAAAAAATCGAAATTTCGGAGAGAGGACTGATGACAGATCACGAGTCAACCTTACACCAGGTTCCGGAAACAACGTCCACAGAGTTGATCGAACGCGATCACGCGTCCGTAGCCGCTACCATATATAGATACACTGACATTGCCATCCAGCGGGGCGATGGCATGTACCTCTACGATTTTGAGGGCCGAAAGTATCTGGACTTTGTAGCTGGAATCGCCACCATGAACGTAGGCCACTGTCACCCGGCCGTAGTGGAGGCCATCTGCGACCAGGCCCGCAATCTCATCCACGGCGCTTGCCATGTGGGTTATATGAAGCCTTACGTGGACATGATCGAGTATCTTAAGGTTATCGCTCCTGGGGAACTCAAGAACGGCAAGGGCTTGCTAGTAAACAGCGGGTCAGAGGCTGTAGAGACAGGCATAAAACTGGCTCGCTACACGACGAACCGCTCGATGATCCTCGCTTTCACAGAAAGCTTTCACGGGCGTTCAATGGGAGCCCTGGCGCTCACTGCAAGTAACACGCTCTACCGTCATCGTTTATCTAGCCTTCTCACAGGTGTCTATCACACACCTTACCCTTACTGCTACCGTTGTCCTCTGATGCACAAATCGCCCGAGACTTGTGGGCTTGCTTGCCTCAATCTAGTGGAAAAGGCACTCGAGACAGTGATTCCACCCGAAGACCTGGCAGGCATCATCGTCGAACCCATCGCTGGCGAGGGAGGCTATATCGTCCCTCCCGACGGTTTCCTCCATGGTCTACGGAGAATCTGCGACCGTCATGGCGCTCTGCTCATCGTCGATGAAGTGCAAACCGGCTTGGGGCGCACAGGAAAGATGTTCGCAGTACAACATTGGGATGTGGAGCCCGATATCATCTGCCTGGCTAAATCACTGGGCGGTGGTTTGCCTTTGGGTGCTATGTTGGCGAGAGCAGATCTAGTGGACGCCTGGCCTCCGGCTGCCCAAGGCACTACCTTTGGCGGCAATCCCATCGCTTGCCGGGCTGGTTTGGCCTCACTGCGGATCATTCAAGAACAGGATCTGATGGCGCACGCCTCTGAGGTGGGCAACTACATTCAGAACCGGTTCCGAAAGGCCCAGAAGGAGTTGCCAATCATCGGGGACGTGCGAGGCAAAGGGCTGATGGTAGGCGTGGAGTTGATCGACGCTGACGGTAGCCCCGCTGGCGAAATCATCAAGGCGGTGATCAAAGAGATTGGGGCTAGAGGGATCGCTCTCACAAAATGTGGTGTTAGTTCTCTGCGCTTCGCCCCGCCGCTCATTATCACACAAGAGCAAGCGACAGAGGGGGTGGATAGGATTATCGAGTTGTTAAGCAAATACCAGTGGTAGCGACATTGATGCGCTTTGGATCGCGCTTACCACGATAGGTCGCCGTCAAAGAGAACCACCAATAGGACTTCGTTTACAGCAGAGAGCATCAGCGTCTAGGTCAAATGCACTGTCACGAATATCGAAAAATTATTACGGTTTTCAACGAATATCGTTTCCCTGATTGACATTGCTACGATATTCGCATAAACTACGGAGGGGCGCGCCACGTAACAAAGGGGTTATAAATCAAATCAGCTGATGCAATTGACCGCGCGATAATCTCCTATCTGCAGTACGACGGCCGTATGGCCTACACCAAGATTGCCCGTGAATTGGGCATCTCGGAGGGAACCGTCCGAAGCCGCGTAAAACGGCTTATGGAAAGCAAGATGCTGCAGATCGTCGGGATCGCCGATCCACGTTATGTCAGCCTGGATGCCCCCGCCATGATCGGCCTGGTCATCAAGCCAGGGGAGATTGATAGCGTCGCGGGTGAAATCGGCAAATTCCCGGAGGTCAGCTACATGTTCATGGCCTCCGGTAGTTACAACCTGTTCGTCGCCATTTACTGTAAAGATAAATTGCATCTCGTGGATTTCCTTGAGAATAAGCTAGGGAAATTAGAGCACATCGAGTCCTCCGAAGTCTTCATGATTTTGAAAATGCACAAGATGTCTTATCGTTGGGGGGAGGACCTCCCGCCAAGTGGTGAGCCGCCCATCGATCTGGATTGGGAAGCGCTCGAGGAGTTGGAACGATAGCCTGAGACCAACATGAACCTACTCGGATGCAGGGAGCTGCATCCGGATTGCAATCGTCACCCATTTCTTTCAACCATCAGGAGGAAAAAAACATGACCGAGCAAGAAATTTACGACAGGCTAGCCCAGGCCGTGGTTGACGGCGAAGACGAGATTGCCGTTGAGACCGCCAAAGCAGCGCTAGTGGCGGGCTTGGATCCACTGGCGTGCATCAACAACGGCCTCACCGAGGGTATGAATCGCGTCGGAGAGTTGTTCGATAGTGGTGAATATTACCTGCCCGATCTAATCATCGGTGGCGAGGCAATGAAAGCAGCGATGGAAGTGCTTGAGCCAGCCTTGCTCGACGACCAGGAACGGGAAGTGCTTGGCAAAGTTGTTATCGGGACGGTTGAGGGTGACCTGCATGAAATTGGCAAGAACCTCGTTGCCACCCTCCTGAGCGTCAGCGGATTCCGGGTTACCGATATTGGGATCGATAAATCCCCG
>JAUVOZ010000078.1 GCA_030598885.1 Anaerolineae bacterium
GAATAGCTGCGCTCGCCATCATACCATCCAATACCCGATCATCCTCGTGATCACCGAAGACTACCAATCGACCCGTCTCCATGCAGATGGCTACCGTGTAGGCACGCACACCCTGTTCGGCTGCCAATTGGCCAAATGTTTCCAACCCAACTGGAAGTTTCTCCCGAAGTAATTCAGCCAACGAATGGCTATCGATCAGGCCGTCTTGCATGGTGATCAGGCGTCGTACACCGGAGAACAGACTTGGCATTCCTACCTCAGTCTCTCCTACCGACCGCCACGCGTCCACCAACCGGTTCAGCCCAGTTGGCGTCGGATCGGAGGCGAAAAAGACCGCGTTCAGCGCTCCTGCCGAAGTGCCCACTATGATCTCCGGGTGAAACCCCTCCTCCAGCAGTACCTCCAGTGCGCCGACCTGCATAGGGCCAAAATTTCCAGCTCCGCTCAACACCAGTGCCAACATGATGACCTCCACATAATTACTTCCATTTATACTTCCCGGGGGATGTCACACGCCACGCGGACAAAAACGGACTATCTTAAATCGACGAGCTAAAGCCCGGTATCCCTCCTCCGAACCATCCACACGATAACCCAAAAGGCGAGGTAACAAGCGGGCAGCAAGGGGGTAACGACGGGCGTAGTCAAGTAATTCCCACTCCGCATCCCCTTGCGGGAGGGTTTCCGCCAAGGCACCCATGCAACGGCGACCTATCGTGATCTCCACTTCAGGCGTCAATTGAATGTTGCGAAACCAATCAGCTTGCTCCCCAAAGCCCGAGAGCACGTAATAGGACTCGCTGCCTCTGTCGAAGCGAATCACCTCCAACACTGCTTGTCGAGGTAAGCCACTTATTCGTCCAGTATGTGTCAGTAGCAGGAAACGCTTCCCGAGTAGCCATCCCAAGCCTGCGTGATAGAGCAAGATCGGAAGACGGTAGAGCAGGCGACTCAATCCTCTCGGTAGTTTCACTTCGCGAGTTAACTCACCCATCGGGAATCCTCAGTTCGATGGCTTTCTCAGGGCATTGCAATACACAAGCACCACAGGCAATGCATTGTTTGCCATTTCGAAAGATCGCAACCATGCGATCATAGTCCGGCGTCCAATTGCCTATTGGACAGACCTCGTAGCACTGCCAAACACCACGGCAACGATCGGAATCAAAGTGAATCTGCAACCTCCGCAGAGTACGGGCAAGCTCCCAATGTTCCATCAACAGGGAACGCATGGTCGCCTTCTTGGGCAACAATTCACCTCCACCCCAAGGTGTAAGGGATCAACCAATAAATCAAGCCCAGCACTGCACCAATTACTGCCTCCCAGCCCCAATTAGCCTGCTCGCCTCGCATCAGAGGTGACATCCCCTGCAGCTCAGCCGCGGTGAAAACCGAAAGTGCCGTGAGGCCCAGCACCCAGTTGAAAATATATTGCCCGGGCAAGGAGTCCCAGATCACAATGTAAACCAGCAAACCTGCCAGAGAAATAAGGGTTAGCGAAAAGCTCTTCGCCAAACCATCCCGTCCCGGCAGCCAGGGAAGTACAACCGCATAGAAATATGAAAGACCCACCAAACTGACCAGGACCGGCCATAACATGTTCCGCCAGAAGACCGCGACAGGAAGCAGGATCAATAAACCGTAGAAACCAAGAGTTACCGTCACCATCTCGAGTCGGTCCTTGAGTGGAAACTTCGCCCACCGCATGGCGTCGGTTTTAACCCGGCCGGAAACTACATATTCCGGGATATCTTCCGCTCGCACCGGTCCCCAATGCACGTCCCAGTCGATCTCCTGCTGAATGCGCCAGCCGTCGACGCCATTGGCGCATAGTTGGGGGAGTATCAAGGCTCTATGACGTACGATCCCCTCCAGGCCGCTCACCCGCAAAGCGCCGATCACTTTCTCGGCAGTAAAGAAGCCACCCCCAGCAGCACACCACACGTTTATCCCAGCTGAGTCGACCACTAAAACCCAGGCATCTATCCGGTTGTCAATCTCTCTCACCAAGCGGCGGACTGTCAACTCGAAGTTCCCTGTGACAAGTACGGGAGAATCCATGTCCGGTTGGCCAACAACATATAAACCGGGGGTAACCTTCGGGTAGGGCGGTAAGATCCTGAGGAAGGTAGCCCAAAGATCAAGGAGCAGAGTACGTAGAGTCGTACGATGTCTTAAGCGACCTAGCACAGTCGCAGGCAGGATGTAGATGCCTGCCCCGTCAGCTGGAGAAGCAATAACAAGCTGCAGACTCCCACCGAGGCGTGAAATTACGATCTCTTCAGAGAAGCCAGCGTTCGAGAGCATGGATGCGAAATCCCGCAAGTGGTGGGTGGTGGTCCGGGTTAAAAGCCATGTAAGTAGACGCAACGGCAAGCGAATTGCGCCGAATATCAGCCGAGTTGCATGATTATCGGGGAGTGTTTCGTCGATGATCGCCAATTTCCCATCAGGAACTAGCAGTCGAAGACACTCCTGCAACACAAGGATCCTCATCTGCGGCGTCATTTCGCTAAAAACCAAACTACTTACCACCAAATCGAAGTAACCCGCCTCGAATCGATCGCCAATCAATGACGCGTCCATCAGCTTGAGGTTGATTCGTTCCTCAAGCTCAAACTGGTTGACCCTTCGTTCGGCCTCTGTTAGCATGGTTGGTGAGATGTCGATAGCTGTCACCTGTGCCCCTTTTTCCGCCATGGCGATTGCCAACCTGCCGGTGCCGCAGCCGATCTCCAGGACGCGCATTCCATCCCGGATCAAACGGTCAACGATCTGCGCTTGAAGCAGCTCCAGCCGGCCTAGCGTGAGCAGGCGGATTCCCCGATCGTAATCCAGCGGCCTTGACTCGAGCCACTTCATAAATACAGTCGCCATCTACCACTCTCTTCTACGAAATCCGCCCTGGAATACCTTCACCAATACACCAGCTAAGTCATCCCAATCCGCCCATTCGAGATCAATTACCCAGAGGAGCGACGTCCCTTCCACAAAGCCCTTACAAGCAAGCACCACTTCATTCGGAGTCATGAGAGACAGACTGGTTGGCCCCCTTTGAGTATAGGACACAATCTATCTCTGTAAAGACCGGGTAACATGTCGAGTGTGCTATAATCCCCGTCATGACTAATCAGACCAATCAACCACTGCCACCTGAAACCCCATCTGATAGACCAAAAGATGAAGACAGCAAGATCTTCCTAAGCAAGGGAACTGTCTTACTGCTTCTACTGGCCTTCGCCTTAGGCCTTGGATCTGGCTTCCTACTATGGGGGCGTCAGACCCAAAATGTGGAAACCCAAAGTGCGAACCAACCTGAACTCGGCCCGCCAGATGCACCCATCACCATCATTGAGTTTAGCGACTTCACCTGTGGTTATTGTCGTAAGTTCCATCTTGAGACTTTCAACCAACTGCTAGATACATACCCTGATCAGATTCGATTCGTTTATCGCAACTACCCTGTAGTTGGTGGTGCTGAGGCTGCCCTAGCGTCGCTCTGCGCAGGCGAACAAGGCAAGTATTGGGAGTACCACGACCTGCTCTTCACAAGAGACCTGACACTGGGGCGTTCAGCCTATTTACAGTTCGCTGAAGAGCTAGGATTAGATACCGAGGCACTCGACGAGTGTATCGATAGCCAACGCTTTGCCCATCGGCTTGAAGCCGACTACTACTACGGCCGCTCCATGGGTATCAGTGGCACCCCCTCTTTTCTGATCAACGGCATTCCTGTGGTCGGCGCTCAGCCTCTGGAAACTTTTATCCAGATCATCGATGCTGAACTAAATAAGTAAACAATACCTGGCAAACTCCAGTTCGAGGAAGAAAAACTTCTGAGGTCTTTCAGACTTCAGAAGTTATTCATTGGGGACCATAACCCCCGATGAATACAAAACATCCCCACACCTTCTAGCGGCGACAGGAGTGACAATCCTTTAGCGCTGAACAATTGACCCGGGGTTCTCTACGGCAATTCCACTTCAACAACAACCATTCGGTGATCGGAAGCCAGCGATTCTGAAACCCAAGCCTCTGACGGCAATAATCCCCGTAGCCATACAAAATCGATGCGAGACTTGGGTTTGATCGCTGGGCTAGTCGGCGGGGCCGGATCGATTCCCAACACGGTAAATGGATCAATAAAGCCGGCCGCCTCAACCGCATCAGCTACTGGGCTTCCCATCTTGGCGTTAAAGTCGCCGCCGAAGGTCGCCGGCGAACGGTTATCAATGAAGTCCAATGCTTCCCTAATCTGCCGCTCCGTGTCCTCTTCCGATAAACCCATCCAGATTCCATAAGCATGTACAGGTCGGCCAAGATGGTCCAGGTTGACGTGGACAATTCCCGTCTGCTCCTGTAGGCTGGTCAGTAGTTGCCAGTCCATCGGAGCCGCAGGACCGCGGTAGAGCAAGGCGATTCCTGTGAGATGCTCAACCGTTGGCAAGTAAGCGGCGTTCATGCGCAAACGTTTGGCCAGGTAGAGCGCGTCATCGACAAAATAACTGGTTATTCGACCGGTATCTACCTCTTGCAACACGACCACATCCACATCGGCCTCCTCGATCGCCTGAGCCATCTCCTCAAGCATGAAGTGCCATTCGTCGTCGAAGCCGTAATGGATGTTATAGGTAGCTGCGCGTAAGATCCCACCCTTAGCCAGAGATTCTGTGGGTAGTGGCCAAACCGCTAAGATTGAGATGGCAACCGCCGCCAGTGATGCCAACCCTATCAGCACTGAATCCACCATAGGTGAAGGCACATCATCTTCTGCCAGATCACCTACCACCACCCACAATCCAATTACTAGTCCCGCTGCCAAGTAGACAGCCCATCCCAACCCACGCATCAGCGGTAATACATATGGATAGGTGAAAGTGAAGGCATTAAGGAAATTCAACAAGAGAAACAAGAAAAGCCCAAGCGCCAATCTACTCCCTGCTGGGCTCATTTCAACTGTAGAACCACCCAACGTACTGACCAACAACATAAGCACTGCAGCCTGACCGACAAGCAACACCAGCCCAGCCAATACGCCGGTGGCGAAGTATCCGATCAATAATCCCAGAACTAGAATAACAGCCAGACCAGATCGCACCCTTGCTTCCTGGCAGATGCGCCTGATCCAAGAATTGACCTCGGGGATGAGCGGTAAAAGCGTGACCATTATCAGCAGAGGCGCGATCATTGGGTACGGGGTATCACTCCAACGGGCAACTCCATTAGGTAAGGCTAACAAAGACATCTCTAAAAACAAGAAACCACCTAACGCCAACCCATCTAACCACGTTAATCCCCCAGGATAGCTCTCCTCGTCATGAGTGCGACGGCTCAACCAAATCGTCACAATCCCCACAAGTGCTGCCCATAAAACTTGGACCGGCAACCATTCTGGTCTTAGGCTCAGGTCGTAAGTGTGACCTACGACCCGCAGCAACTGATCCACGGCAAGTGCGCTCACCAACCCTGTAGTGAACATCGGACGATCCATCCTAAGCAATCCGGACATATATAAACCGCTGAAGGTTAAGGTTGCCAGCGACCCCCAATAACGTATGTCGGCATCGTTGACCGTCAACCCCACCCGGAAAAGGGCAGCCAGGACAGCAAAAACTGCTAGCCACCTGCCCGGTGCCCGGCGCGGTGTCAGAGCCGGTGCTATCAATGCTGCAATCAATAGCAGGTTACTTACTATAAGCCAGGCATCAATGGGACCCTCAAACACTTGATCATAGATGATGCCGAACAGCACTGAAAAAATTACCCGCAAACCCTGCAAGAAGAAAAGTAGAACTGATGTTGCCACGAATGTGCGTAAAGTCCTTGTCTTGAGCATGGAAGTACCTCACTCATTCCTTGTGCATTGTCCACCATGAAAGATGCTGTTGTCCATCCTTCGACTTCAGTTCCCCAAGCTTCGGCAATATTACTTGGCGCCCTTCGACTGCCCTCGTAGCTTACTCAACTCCACCCCCTCTAGATGGCCTTCGCCTCCGTCGAGGGGAGCATAGTTGATGGGATGAACTCATCGGATAATTTCACCTTTAGCTAATAAACAGGTCCTGAGGTGGTTGCCAAGATTATTTGTACTTTGAGGAAAACATGCTGGGATAATGACATTGACATAGGCATGAAAGGTAATATTCGCCGTGACGCAACCAGCAGATCGTTAGGGGTAGAAATCCTTTAGCCTCATCGTCGGCAAGGTGATCAGACCCTCCTCCTGGTCGCCAACC
This sequence comes from Anaerolineae bacterium, assembly GCA_030598885.1. Lineage (GTDB taxonomy): Bacteria > Chloroflexota > Anaerolineae > Anaerolineales > E44-bin32 > DUEZ01. Next base: position 6,237 of record JAUVOZ010000078.1, read on the forward strand.
TGGATCACCCGCTCGGATTTGACACCCACCAAGTAGGCGGTGTAGGCGGCCACCAGGGCATCAAGTTGATCATGCTCATGAAGCGCATCTAGTGGTAGATGACCGGTGAGCAAGTGGTGGCGGGTAATTTCCTCCAGAGCGTGAAGTGGGTTAGGGAGGGCAAGGCCTTCTAGGAAGAGCACCAGTTGCCGCTGCATTCGCCCTTCTAAATTACGCTTCAGGAACGGGCGTCGCTCAAGCAACACCGCGAAAGAGGCATGGGGTTGCACTTCAATCATTGCCTGCTGCTCTGAGTCCTCCCCCGCTACAAAGAAATTAAAACCCATGGACTGCAGCCGTTTGTACAGAGTGAATCCTGTTCTAACCCAACCTGGTGCAGTCTTAACCTTGCCTGGTGTGTTGTACAGGCGGATGTTGCGACGCCTCAATTCGTATTCGCACACCCTCCAATTACCCCCAGGTTTGACCTCTAGGCCGTAGGTTAAACAGTCGCCGCACCTCCATCTGTCGCATTAAACCCTTGTTGGGAGATTGTGGTGCATCTATTCCCACCACTGCCGCCTCTAATCCGCCGATAAAGGCCAGTACGGCCTCCATATTCCCCTTGTCCAACGCCAGGAGACGCAGATCAGCATCGAGCGCAGCGTAATACATTGGCCGCACACCGGCAGTCGGGTCGATCCCAACATAAACGGCATCTGCGAACAGCATTGTGTCCTCCTTAGAGATCGCCACCACGCCTGGGAGCCAGAGATCCGTCGACCGGGTCGAGGTGTATGGCTTCAGCAAACTCTTCCCATGCCGCGGTATCTGTACGATACGGTGAGAGCCAGGGTCGCTCAGCAGCTTGGCGTAAAGCAACCCCCGTTGATCGCCCGGTGGATATGCAGTAAGCCACATATGCCCAACGGGTTCGATGGCGCCCAAGGCTACTATGCAATAATACCCGCCGACCCTCTGCCAAACAATCGAGCAGAAAACAGGCTGCTAATCGCCGCTCCTCGATATCCACCTCCGTTTCATCAGCCACATCCAGCCAAAGAAAAACTTGCGGAGGCGAACCATGAAAGCGTATTGCCCGGTTGGGCGCAAGATGCAAAACCGCGGTCACACCCGTCTGTCTAGCGAAAGCATCCCAAGTTGATGGTATATGCTCCCCGCCGGCAGCATAGATTTGATCATCAACCCAGGTCACGCTACCTCCAAACAGTATTCCACACCCTGTGCCCAGTATACATCGCCCTTTTGACGACGTCGAGCGACCTGGTTATACTTGGATTGGGTTGAGGTACAAAGCAAATGACTGCTCGTTTCGCACTGGCTCTAATTCTAATTGGGTTGATCGCCCTTACGGTTTTCGTAGCTACTTATATGAATCAGGAGGGCGATGTGCGCTCGCTATTGCTCGGTGCAAGTCTTTGCACCTTAGGTTTAGTCATTCGGCGACGAGTAGCGCGCCGTGAACGAACTGAAACTGGCCGTTTCCGAATGCTTCGTCGCTTGAGTGAGCGAGGGGAGGAGGATGAGAACTGATCGGAAGCGACACCAGTAAGTTTAAAAACCATAGGAGGTAAACCATGGCAGACATAATCAACTATAAGATCTACGGAGACGACATGCAGTTGGTGGAGGTTGAACTCGACCCCGGAGAGGGGGTGCGAGCCGAAGCCGGCACGATGACCTACATGGAAGATGGCATAGAAATGCAAACCTCTACCGGAGGCGGCATTTTCAAGGGGCTAAAACGGGCGATCACTGGTGAAAGCTTCTTCATCACTACCTTCTTGAACAACGGGGAAGGCAAATCGCACGTCGCTTTTGCAGCTCCTTATCCAGGCAAGATCATCCCGGTGAATTTGACCCAATTCGGTGGGAGCATCCTATGTCAGAAGGACTCTTTCCTGTGTGCCGCCCAGGGCATTGAAATCGAAGTGGCCTTAACCAAGCGCATTGGCGCCGGCATCTTCGGCGGCGAAGGATTCATCCTTCAGCGCCTGGAAGGCGACGGCCTGGTATTCGTGCATGCTGGAGGCACGATTGTCGAAAAGGACCTAGTTGCTGGCGAAACCCTTCGCGTCGACACCGGCTGCTTAGTAGCCTTTGCAACCAATGTCGAATACGACATCCAATTCATCGGTGGCTTCCAGAATGCTCTCTTCGGTGGTGAGGGCTTGTTCCTTACCCGCATGACCGGCCCGGGCAAGATCTACCTTCAGAGCCTACCTTTCTCACGCATTGCTGACCGGGTCTTGGCCGCTGCCAAGTTCCAACAGATTGGCGCAAAGAAGGGTGTCGCCGGGATCGGTGGTCAATTATTGGGCGACATCATCAGCGGGGACTAGTTACATCATATCTTCGCCCATTGTGTGTTGACTAGTACAATACCCTCGGATTGGTGAACTTGATAGCGGCAAGCAATCGATAAACGCGGCAACCCTCGATTTTCTCGATCACGGCCACAGCAAGTGAACCCAGGAGCAACTTTATATGACAGGGCTTACAGACCAGGCGGGTGGCGATCATCCGAA
>JAUVOZ010000137.1 GCA_030598885.1 Anaerolineae bacterium
GGAAGCCGCCGAATTCAAAGGACCAATCATATTTGAACTCCAGGTACATGAAGCACTGGCCTCGCTTGAGGTAATCCGAGCACTACGTCCAGATATTTTAATTGGCTAACCTGGATTACTACCTGGGTAGAAGAAATTGGCATACTGTTCGACTCGTAGTTCACAATTGCCTTTGAATACAATGACCAAGAATATCTTTAATCGAGCCTGGCGCTTTCCTATTCGTATGGAAGTGGTCGCACTCCTGATCACCCCAATAACAACACCTGCTGTCCACAGTGTGAAGCATTGCTCATCGAGCGTCGCGGCCTTGATCTTGTTCGGAATAGAGTGGTACAAGGACAATGCCCTAACTGCGGCAATGCGATTCACGGCGTGAGATTGAACCGGCATCAGCACAACGAAAACTATTACATATAAAGACGAGAAAACAAATGATAACCGGACAGGCGATCGAAGCGAGCCAGGAATTCATCCACGAACTGCGTCAAGCGTTGACTGAGGTCTATTTCGACCGAATGACCCAATTGCTTTACAGCACTGATGCCAGCATCTACCAGATGCTACCGGTTGGGGTCGCCATACCGCGGGACGCAGATGAGATCGTCGCCGCGGTTGAGATCGCCGGTCGGCATGGTGTGCCGATCCTGCCACGTGGCGGAGGCAGCAGTCTGGCCGGACAGGCGGTGGGACATGCGCTCGTGCTCGACTTATCCCGCCATTTGGATCGAATCCTTGAAATCAACCCTGAGACCCGCATAGTACGTACCCAACCGGGCATCACCCTGGGCCTGCTGAATAAATCTCTCCGTCCGTACAATCTTATGTATGGTCCCGATCCGGCCAGCGAAGAGCGAGCGACGATGGGCGGCATCCTGGGCAATAACTCAACCGGTGCGCACTCCATCATCTATGGCATGACGGTCGATCATGTTAAGTCAACCAACGTCATCCTTTCCGATGGTAACCGGGTTCGCTTTAATGACCTCGAGGGAGATGCCCGGGAGCTTCGCCGAAAACGCCCCGGCTTGGAGGGAGCGATCTACCGCTCAATTACCGACATTTTAGACCGGTACAGCCACCATATCGCCACCGGTTATCCTAAGATCTTTCGGCACGTCGCCGGCTATAACCTGAATACATTAGCTACGAACGAGACGCTGAACATCTCCAAGTTGATCGTCGGGTCCGAGGGAACGCTAGGAGTCATCACCGAGATGACCCTCAACCTGGTCCCCATCCCCAAGGTCAAACGGTTGGCGATGGTGCACTTTTCCGAGCTGCGGGCTGCGATGGATGCCGTGCCCTTCATCCTCGAGACCAATCCCACCGCCGTTGAGGTACTCGACAAGATGTTGCTCGATCTCACCCGTGACAGGATCAAATTTCGCCGTTTATTAACTTTCGTCCAGGGAGATCCGGCGATAGTGCTGCTCGTGGAGTATTCGGGTGAATCCGATGTGGAGCTTGATGCTGGTATTGAACGCCTTCAGAAAATACTGAATCAAATCAATCACCACGAACCAGTTGTCATTATCACCGACCCTGCGCAGCAGGCAAACGTATGGTATGTGCGAAAAGTGGGGCTTGGTATCCTGATGAGCATCCGTGGGGATGCCAAACCAATCCCCTTCATCGAGGACGCGGCTGTGCCGGTCGAACACTTGGCTGACTACGTCACCCAAATCTATGAGTTCGCTCATGATGTGGGAGTCGAGAAGGTAGCGATATATGCACATGCCAGCGCCGGGTGCATTCACATTCGTCCTCTGATTAACTTGAAGACAGCCGACGGCGTGCGTCAGTTACGCCAAGTCGCCGATAAATCGGTCGAATTGATCGTCAAATACGGTGGTACAACCAGCGGCGAGCATGGTGAGGGCCTTGCCCGTGGTGAATTCTCGGAGCAATTGTTCGGACCAAAGTTGGTACAGGCATTCCGCGAGGTGAAGGCGGCTTTCGACCCTAAAGGGCTAATGAACCCTGGCAAAGTGGTTGACGTGCCGAAGATGGATGACCAGTCCCTGCTGCGCTTCGGTTCTGACTATACTCTACCTTTTAAACCCAGCGAAACCATCTTCAGCTTCTCAAACGACTGCGGCTTCGCTGGCGCAGTTGAGATGTGCAACGGCGCAGGTGTGTGCCGCCAGCTCGAGCAGGGGGTGATGTGCCCATCCTTCCAGGCAACCCGCGACGAGGCACATAGCACACGCGGTCGGGCGAACGCGCTTAGGGCGGCGATGATGGGTTTACTCGGTCCGGACGGGATGACCTCGAGTGAACTTTATGAAGTCTTTGACCTCTGCCTATCTTGTCATGCATGTAAGAGCGAGTGCCCCTCGGCAGTGGATATGGCCAAGCTCAAAGCTGAGTTCCTGCATAAATATTACCAGATGCATGGTACACCACTCCGGGCACAGATCTTTGGAAAAATCGACAGGCTGAATAAGCTCTGCCAGCCCTTGTCTCCCATTGTCAATGTCCTGTTGAATGGTCCGGCCAAATCGGTCTTGACCCGCTTAGGTGTCCACCCGAAGCGCTCATTGCCTAAGTTCGCTCCGCAAACATTCAGTGAATGGTTTAGAGGGCGTAACCCGCTAAAAGACAGCGAGAAAATCCGAAGGGACAAACAGGTGGTCTTCTTCCACGACACTTTCATCGAACACAACTCCCCACACATTGGCCAGGCCGCGATCAAGGTTTTAGAGGCCGCCGGCTATGAGCCGATCATATTACGTGACAAAGTTTGTTGCGGGCGTCCTGCGGTGTCGAAGGGTCTGCTTGATGAAGCGAAGCGCCTGGCACATCACAATCTCAAACTGCTTGCTCCCTACGCCAAGCAAGGCATCCCGATCGTCGGTTGTGAACCAAGCTGCATGACCATGCTGGTCGACGAATACCCAGACCTCATACCCGGAGCTGATGCGGAGGCCATCGCCGCCTCGGTGATGATGATCGATATGTTCCTTGTGCGCGAAGCTGAGGTTGGAAACCTGGACCTGCACCTTGACCACAAACCCCGTCAGGTGCTGTTCCACGGGCAATGCCAGCAGAAGGCTTTCTTTGGCACCTCGAGCACACACGATATGCTGAAGCTCATTCCGAATTGTGACGTGGAGGAGATCGAATCAGGCTGCTGCGGAATGGCCGGTTCATTCGGGTACGAAGTGGAGCATTACGACCTGTCGATTGAATTGGCTGAAATGTCATTAGCCCCAGCGGTACGGGCAGCCCCATCAGAGACGATCATCTGCGCAATGGGCACCTCCTGCCGCGAGCAAATAGAACACACAACTGGACGGCACGCACTGCATCCGATCGAGGTGATAGCTGAAGCCCTGATTGATACTAAAACCTGAGCGTATGCGACTGTGTATAACAAAGATGAGTACCAGATATTGGCACCCATCTGATATTTTCAATCGCTGACACCTCAGGTGCAGAAGGATCTCCTCCCTTTCCCATGTGCTCTCAAGATCCTATCCAGCACCCGCCAGCCCACCGCCATCCACCACCAACACCACGCCAGTGATATAGGAAGCAGCCTCACTAGCGAGGAAAAGAACCGACCGGGCGATTTCCTCTGGAGTCCCAAGCCGACCCATAGGACGGTCCGCTGCTCCAGCTAAGAATTTCTCGATCGAAAACCCCAACTGCTTGGCTTCTGCTCGTAGCATGGGCGTGTCTGTATCACCGGGACACACGCAATTCACTCGTATGTTCTGATTAGCGTGGTCCAACGCCATGGCTTTAGTTAAAAGGACCACGCCACCTTTAGATGCACAATACGCAGCAGCCTGGCGCCCTCCCACCAGTCCCCAACCGGATGAGATATTGACTATCGTCCCTCCCCCACCCTGTATCATTTCCGAAAGGGCATATTTACAGGCCAAGAAAATGCCCTTCAGATTAACCGCCAGCGTTCGGTCCCATTGCCTCTCACTGGTCTCCAAGATCGTGGCCCGGTGGACAATCCCCGCCGAGTTCACCAAAATGTGGAGACTCCCAAATGCCTTTACTGTTTCTTCCACGGCCCGCCGGCACTCTGCGTCCTGGGTGACATCACAGCTGATGAAGCAGGCCTGTCCGCCTTCATCCTTGATCTCCTGGACAACACTTGAACCACCCGCCTCATCTACGTCGACCACTGCGACTTTCGCTCCGGATTGAGCGAACAGTAGAGCGGATGCCCTCCCGATTCCAGATGCACCACCGGTGATCAGGGCTACTTTGCCATGGAACCCCTCAAAGGGAATCTCATACTGTGACATCGAGCAAAGCCTTTCTTACTGCTTCGAGAGTGAACTCTACATCAGCATCAGTGTGCGCCAGGGAAGTAGCCGTTTTCAGCGCTATCATCCTTCTGCAATGTCCAATATATCTGAAGGCTTGATTGCCCTATCCCTTCTTGATCAATGTTTGTATCACCTCAATTAGCCGGTCGACTTCATCTACCGTGTTGTAATGCATCAGACCGACACGCACCACACCCCCCGTCTCAAATAAACCAAGCCGCTCAATCAGAGCCTGAGCGAAGAAGTCTCCATGCCATACATAGATCCCATGTTTCCCAAGGTGTTTCGCAATCTGGCGCGGCGAGAAGCCAGACATTGTGAATGCCATCGTAGGAGCGCGGCGATCGAATCTGGCGGAGTTTGCAATGCCCCATATCTTCACACCAGGGATCTGTTTTATGCCGTCTACCATCCTTTTAAACAGCGGTATTTCGTATTCCCTGATTGCGGCCATGGCCGTCTTCAAGTCCAACCGGCGCCCGGTGAGGCCGGGGAAGCGATCTACATACGGCGCGCCAAACTTCTTTCCGATATCAGCCAAGTACTCGATAGAGGCAATGGCTCCGGAGAGTCCTTCAAAATTTGGCGTGCCGCTCTCGAATTTTTGGTAATCGGAGGGGCGGACTTTATAGGCGGGTAGGCCTTCAAAAACATCCTTTTTTCCATACAGTACTCCGACACCATGCGGCCCGAACATCTTGTAGATCGAGCAAACAAGGAAATCGACTCCAAGGTCTCGGACATCAATGGGTAAATGTGGCGCAATATGGACAGCATCTGCGTACATAAGGGCTCCAACCGAATGCGCCATCTCTGCAATCGTCTTTATATCGTTGATGGTCCCCACCGCGTTGGATGCCACACCAACTGCGACTGCTTTTGTGTGCTCGCTTAGCTTCGACTCGAAATCAGCCATGTCCAGCGTGCAGTCCTCCGGGTTTATGTCCACGCAGTGAACCTTGACGCCGCGTTCCTCGAGCGCTACCCACGGTGAGACATTAGCTTCATGATCCAGCACAGTGACGATCAATTCATCCCCCTGCCCTAAAGTCTTCCCGATAGAGCGACTGATGTTGTAGGTGTGGGTAGTCATATTTAGGCTAAACGCGATTTCGTCAAAGGCGCTTTCTCCAGATGAAGGCGCGTTGAAAAAGTCGGCATAGATCGCACGAGCCTCGGCCACCATCTGGTTAAGCCGCTCACTAGGGA
>JAUVOZ010000032.1 GCA_030598885.1 Anaerolineae bacterium
AAGCATCTTGATCTTTATTTCATATCCCATGCTCATTACAGGTCATTAACCACCACACGACCCCAGCTTAATCTACTGCCAGAGTCGTGCAGTGTGATGGGCTTGCCCCCATCAAGTGATGGTGAAGTATGTATAGTGATATTGGATCATTCCATTCAGTAAGCCTAGGGTGTCATTACCGTTGAGCACACAACCATTGTCACTCTCGGCCGTCCAGGTGAAGCGACGTGAGTTGCCGTTTCCACCCCTACCAGTCAATTCAAACTGAGCATTGGGAAGCAATTGGGTGAACAGGATGTTGTACCACTCGCTAATGGCACCCCTACTTACGACCGTACGCGCACCGGTGACATGAGCTGCGTTGTCGTGATACAACTCAGCCACATGGGCTGGATTGTGTTGGTTCAAACGACCTATTAGACGTTCTGATATATCAGGCACCGGAGCCATCGGGGGCCAATCAAAGTCGGCCATGGCCTGCCACAGATCAAAGTGAGCAGAACGGGTAGCATATTCCCAACTCCATGCGTTGACAGCTGTAAGCCCCATGTCTTTAGCTCTTTGAAGGAAACGGGTGATTTCATCCGGAGAGGGGCACCAGCCCCCGGCGGAATATGTCGGCGCAGTAGGAATCACCGGTCGAGCTGGTTGGAGCGCCATATACTGTTCCACACATCGCTCAAGCTGCTGCTCAGGGTTGTGGGCTTGTTCGAAGTACACCTGCGGCATCGCGTAATCACATTTATCCAGAAATTCGGAAAAGGGAAGACCCGGGTGAACTTTAGGAAAACGGTAGGAACTAAGCGCCACAGGTAGATTAGGTATCCCGGCGCGTAGGTCTTGCATGAAACGACGAGCAGCCGCGGCTTTATTTCCCGTTTTATATTGGGCCTCGGCATCAATAACATATCCATCCAAGCCCAAGGTCAATGTTCGTTCGACTGCCAATTGAGCTTCTCTCTGCGGGTTATCACCTCTGACGTAATGCCACCCCCACACTTGAATGCCGACCTCTCGTAAGGCATGCATCACTGGTGGCACCAAGTCTACATCTGCCTCAAAGTCATAGTTATAGGGCCAATCCGACCCGTCAGCGATTTTGATCAGAACATGGGAGAGCCCTGCATCGACGGCGCGGGCTGCGATCGCGCTCGGAACACCATTATCACACCTGGGAATCTGCCAGATAAAAAATCCCTTACCATATAAGGTCATTCTCTACTCCCCAAACGCTTCATATTAGCAGCTAAAAAGAGTATCGATGAAGTTAAACACCGATGCCTAAGATGAACTATCATCTTCCACCCCACGGTCAGTTAACCTGTTTAACTTTAGATTACCTGCCCGACGGACCGCACCTGAGCCATACCGAGTGCGGATATCATCGATAGCTTTTAACAACCTGCCATCCTTCTCCCAGGTGTGGTCGAAGAGAGTCAATTGTCGTACCGGGGGACTGAGATCCGACACCCCAACACCCAATAAACGCACCATCCTACCCTCACACCACACCCGATTAAAAAGTCCTAATGCCGCCCGGTAAATTTCTCCATCTTGATCTGTAGGTTGGACGAGCCTAGTCTGACGGGTTAATGTGGTGAAATCTGGCCAACGGAGTTTTATTCGTACTGTCCTCCCGGCCACCGTCGCTTTACGGAGTCGGCGTCCGACTCGTTCGCTGAGTTGCAGCAACGTGCGACACAATAAATCCTGATCTGATAGGTCGCGCTCAAATGTTAGTTCGGCTGACATCGATCGTGGTTCTCGCTCTTCAACAACTGGTCGCTTATCCTCACCTCTTGCTCTAGTTGCAAGATCCACGCCATGCGCTCCGAAAAGCTGAATTAGGCGACTCTCCGGCATTAGTGCCAGGTCACCTATTGTGCGAACGCCCCGTTCTGCCAAACGGCTTTTTGTCTTCGGACCCACCCCCCAGAGCATCTCAACCGGCAATGGAGCTAAAAATTCAGCTTCCCCACCGGGCGGCACACTAATAAGGCCGTGCGGTTTTCCCACTTCGGTGGCGATCTTGGCTACCAGCTTGTTGCTCGCCACCCCCCAGGAGGTCGGTAGACCGAAACGCTTACCAATCTCCGTTTGCAGAGTCGCCGCCACTTGCACCCCAGGACGCTGGTCGTCGCTTATGTCGAGGAACGCCTCGTCAATCGAAAGTTGCTCAACCAGCGGCGCGGAGACACGAATAAATTCCATTACCTTTTTTGAGTGTTCCATATAGACGTGATGCTGAGGGGGCAATACTAGTAGTCCCGAGCATAATCGCAAGGCGCGAGCAGTTGGCATGGCGGAGCGAACGCCGAACTTGCGCGCAGCGTAGGAAGCGGATGACACAACACCGCGCGACTCAGCTTCACCACCGACAACGAAAGCTTGACCCTTCAGTTCCGGGTTGAGTAACTCCTCAACCGAGCAAAAGAAGGCGTCCAGGTCTACATGTAAGATAGTTCGACTCATAATAAATCTTCCTAGCCTACACAACCTGGAGAACAATCTCGCGCGCACACCTTCGGCTTGTGCGACGCTCAGTCACTATTTTAATCGTCAACCCCGCTGAGATTATAGCCCTCCAAGCCCTCAGCAATCACCCGGCGAGCAAGGGCGAGGGCTTCCTCGGGCGATGTAACCTCCCCGGCCACTTGGGCTTCCTGGATTATCTCCAATAATTGCCCGATCTTTGGACCTGATGCCAACCCCATTTTTTGGATTAATTCGTCGCCTCGCAATAATGGCGGTGGGTCGATACGCTCCTCGCGCGCCTCAAAAAAGGCTTCCAGCAGCGTACTGGCTACTTCAACTCGGGACTCCCAGGCATCCTGAGGAACGAGTGGGGCATGTGTACCTAATAAATCAGCCAGTGATAGCAAGATCGCTTCTACACCCGATTCTCCCGCCTGACGATAAAAGCGGTAGATCGCACGCAACGTAACTGTTGGAGATCGCTCAAGGATCATCGGTCGCACATGGTGACGAACGATCTGTCCAAGACGACGCACCTCGGAGTTGCTCATGCGTAATGCTGCCGCACGGGCTTCAATAAGTTCAGCACCAATATTCTCATGACCCTGAAGGGTAGTTGGGTCATTCGAGCTGATCGCCCGAACGATCGACTTACCAGCATCATGGTATAAGCTAGCGAAGAAAAGCAATTGCCGCACTTTACGACCATAACTCAGGGTGTGGTTTAGGTGATTGCTCAACTGCTCGAAGAAACGCCCTAAGCGTTGTACAACATGAGCCAGCATCAAGTCTGTTGCGGTCTCCGGATCGTATCCCGTCTCTAACATTGATACCAGGTCCCCCAACCGATCTACAACCACTAGAGTGTGCTCCAATGCTTTATAGGCATGTGGCGGTGGTTGTTCGAGACCCTCAAGGTCGGCAAGTTCGGGGAAGATGACAAACAATAGGCTCAAGTGCGCCAACAGACGTAGCGCTCTCCCTGGTCGATGTACATCCAGGATTCTCAACACTTCATCTCGCACCCTCTCAGGTGAGACCCTTCCCAGTCCTGGACCAGCCTGCTGTACTTGAAGTAATGTCTCAGGCTCCATTCGCAGATCGAGCTCTGTCGTCAACCTCACTGCGCGCAAAGCACGTACCGGATCGTCAGCTACAGCGTTGGGACTGCAGGTGCGTAGAATCTTCTGCTTCAGATCGTTTGATCCCCCGGTTGGGTCAAGCCATTGCTCAGGATCTCTCAAGTTGATGGCAAAGGCGTTGATCGTAAAATCGCGAGCCCGAAGATCTGAGTTGATATCAGGGCCTCGTAAGCAGGCAAAATCGAGCATTCGACGCTGCCCAGGCTCTTCCTCCAGGATTACTCGGCCAGTGCCGCGCTGTTTATCCAGAACGTAGTAATATCCCCCTAACCTATCGGCAAGGTGACGTGCCATACGGAGGGCATCGCCGTCAACCGCAAAGTCCAGATCAACTGTATACCGACCGAGCAGATGGTCGCGGACACCGCCACCGACCAGCCAGACCGGGGTATCCCGATCCATATGCGGGAGCAACTTTAATACCGTTTCAGGGAGTCTCGAGGGAAGCGTCATGGCATCTGACAGAATTATTCCGGCACCAGGTACTTATCAGGCCGGACGACACCAATAAACGGAAGATTGCGATAGTACTCATCTATGTCAAGCCCGTAGCCGAAGACGAACTTGTTGGGGATGATGAAGCCGCAATAGTGGATGGGTACTTCCGTCTCACGACGCTCAGCTTTATCCAGTAAGGCACAGACTCGCAGGCTGCTTGGACGGCGCGTATTCAGCAGATCGATCACCGAGGAGATGGTATGGCCACTGTCAATTATGTCCTCGACCAGCAGCACATCCCGTCCCCCAATCGAGGTGGTTAGATCGAGCGTGATTCGCACCTGACCGCTTGATTGACGCACACCTGATCCGTAGGAGGCTACAGCCATGAAATCTATGTTGTGGGGAACGGTGAGTGTGCGCATGAGATCGGTAAGAAACATCACTCCCCCTCGCAAGATGCAGATCAGTAGTAAGTCCTTCCCCAGATAATCTTGGCTGATCTCCTTTCCCAACTCTTGTATCCGCGCCTGAAGCTTACTTTCAGGGATTAATATTTCAGCCAGAAATTCTTGGTAGTCCTGCACGGTTAATCTCTGGGTACTTGGTGATGATCTCGGCAGCGCGCTTCGTACAACTCACTGGCTCCGACGATCACTATTGGATCATCGTAGTTTGCTGGTTGTCCATCGATCAAACGCTGGGTGCGGGAGGCTGCATTCCCACATACCATGCAGATGGCATATAACTTGTCTACCTGTTCAGCTTGAGCCATCAACACCGGTATCGGACCAAAGGGGTCGCCGCGAAAATTTGTGTCCAACCCGGCGACGATCACTCGAATTCCTTGGTCAGCAAGGATCTGGATCACAGAGGTTATCCCATCATCGAAGAATTGGGCCTCATCGATGCCGACAACTGTAGTACCCTCTTCCGCTAGGTCAAGGAGTTCTTCGGCGTTTTCCACCGGTGTAGCTTTAAATACCGCGCCGTCATGCGAGGCCAACTTCTGGTGACCGTAGCGGGTGTCGAGTCTGGGTTTGAAGACTTGTATCTTTTGGCGAGCAATCTTAGCCCTACGTAATCGGCGGATTAGCTCTTCCGTCTTCCCACTGAACATAGAGCCAGCGATAACCTCAACTCTTCCGCCTACATGCCTCATAGCAACCTCATATCATCGGGTAGATGCAAAAGGGCAGGTTGTTTCCACCTGCCCAAAGTTTACACCAGGCCTCACTTGATGCAAGTCAGATTAGGTCGCCTGCGGCTTAGGGATAATCTCGGGAAGTTCGAAACCGCGTCTCCTCATGCTTCGCTTGAGGATGGCCAAGCTCTTACGACCAAAACCATCAATGGCCAACAAAGCATTATCGCCCTCACTAAGCAAGTCTAGCACTTGACCCACGGTCTCAATCCCAGCCTTAGTCAGGGTTGCCTCAGGGCGGGTACCTAATTCAAGCTCTGAAATGGGAAGCTCGGGTGAAATGCGTGCTAAATCACGCGCTTCCACTTCCAGGAGGAACTCCTCTCGTGCCTGCAATCTCTTGTAGAAACGGTCCACCTGCCCTTCGGTATCAATGATACGTTGCTCTCCAGTGTAGAATGGATGACACTTAGAGCACACATCGGTATGGATCATTTCAACTGTAGAACCGGTGGTCCATGAATTTCCGCAGGCGCAAACAACGGTTGCGGCTGGAAAAAATTTTGGGTGTATGTCTTCTTTCATGATTGGCTGACCTCCCCGGATCGCCGGCAACCGTCCCAGGCATGCTGATCTCCGGGGAAAGACTCAGCTAGCAAGGCAGTGGTTGCCTGGAGTAAAAATTCTATCTACTGCTGGATAACATTGACTCGTTTCCGCCCTTTGCGTAAGTAGTCGAACATCACAACCCCATCGACGACGGCGAATAGAGTGAAATCTCGACCACGCTTAACATTAATGCCAGGATGAATTTGCGTTCCACGTTGGCGCACCAGGATATTCCCTGATCGAACCCATTCTCCACCATATTTCTTAACACCAAGGCGTTTTGAATGACTATCTCGTCCGTTACGGCTCGAGCCGCCACCTTTCTTATGGGCCATGATCAACCTCTCTAATGTTACTTGCTCCCCGATGGTTTGGCCTTCGGTTTGGTACTCGACTTAGATCTACTGGTCTTATCCTTCTCAGTCGACTTACCAGTCTTTGCCTTACTTGGGGAAGTCTTCTTGGGCGCCCCAACGGTCGATTTGGCCGCTTTCGACTTCTTACTATCTTCCGTGGCGGTCGCTTTCTTCCGTGGGGTCGACAATCTGATTCTATCGATCGCTATGCGCGTATATTGCTGACGGTGACCCCGCTTCTTTCGATAGCGTTCTTTAGGGATGTATTTGAAGACAATTACCTTGGGTGCTTTGATTTGGTCAACGACTGTACCATGGACCTTTGCACCTTTGATAAATGGTGCACCAACCTTAACCTTTGCCTTATCAACTACCAGTAGGATGTCTTTAAAATCAACCGATTGGCCGACCTTAGTTGGTAAGCGATCAACCTCAATCGTCTCCCCCTCTCTGGCGATATATTGCTTTCCGCCAGATTCTAATACCGCATACTTCATGCTCCTCCTCCAACTTCTCTTAACCACTGCGCCCGCGATTATTCGCCCAAAGTCGCCGACCAGCGGGTAAGTGGGGGATTCATACACCCGCCCCAGCCAGGTTCGGTGGGGCAGACGGTAGGATTATAACCATCAGCCTCCAGGATGTCAACCTGGGTTTAGATTTAATCGACTGCAACCGCTTCTGGCTCAGGTACTTCAGGTTTAAGTTCCTCTTCATGCTCAAGAACACCATCTAAGCGCTCATCGTGTAGAGCTACCCTTGCACCTGGGAAACCTGTTCCAGCTGGGATAAGTTTACCGATTATCACGTTCTCCTTCAGACCCCTCAGGTAGTCCACCTTGCCTTCGATTGCAGCACCAGCTAACACTTTGATTGTGTGCTGGAAGGAGGAGGCTGAGAGGAACGACTCGGTGCTCAGAGAAGCTTTGGTCACGCCTAGCAAAACCTGCATGGCGCGCGCTGATTGCTTGCCCTCCTGTAGCATCTGCTCATTTAACCGCATTAAATAACGGCGATCAACAAGATCTCCAGGCAACAAGTCTGTATCACCCGGATGGGTAACCTGAGCTTTCGAAAGCATCTTGCGAACGATCACCTCGAAATGCTTGTCATTAATATTCTGACCTTGTGAACGATAAACCTTCTGGACCTCGGAGAGTAGATAAAGCTGACAAGCGTCACGACCTAGGATGCGCAGTATGCTGTGGGGATTCTTTGAGCCCTCAGTGATTTGCTGGCCAGCCTCAATCTTCTCACCTTCCTTAACCAATAAACGAGCACTTGGCGGAATGTCATATTCCACTTCGTCTACCTGGTCGTAGGCCACAATCACCTTGCGATCCTCAAGCCGAACACGGCCGGCATGGCTAGCAACGATCTTGGAATCGCCCCGTTTGGCGATCAAATCGCCGGCACCGATATCAATCCCGTCGGCAACTTTCAGCGACCAATTGCCTGGTACTGAGTATTCGTCCTTAAGCAATTGGCTGCTGACAACACGAACCTCGCGCGGCCCATCTGGTGTATCAGGAGTGATAACTTGGGTAGTTCCTGAAATATCCGATACAACCGCCTCACCCTTGGGTTTCTTACGGGCTTCAAAAAGTTCCTCAACCCTCGGCAAGCCGGTGGTGATGTCTCCACCAGCAGCCACACCACCGGTATGGAAAGTGCGCAAGGTGAGCTGAGTGCCTGGCTCGCCAATCGACTGTGCCGCGACAATGCCCACCGCCGCACCCGGTCCGACAATCTTCCCCCGACCAAGGTCCATGCCATAGCATTGTTGGCATAAACCAAACTGGAGCTCACAGGTATGCGGCGACCGGATGTAGACCTCAGAAACGTTTGTCTCACTCACCTGGCGAGACTTTCGTAAGGTGATCATCTCGCCTTTCTTGAGCAGAACCTCACCGCTATCTGGATCGACCACACGCTTAGCCGTCGTCCGACCCACAAAACGATCGGCGAATTTCTGTCCGGCGACATCATCTGATCGTTGAATCCTGACGCTGCTTTCAGTGCCGCAATCGGTATCATTGATGATCACATCCTGCGCTACATCGACCAGACGACGTGTTAAGTAGCCGGCGTCGGCCGTACGCAGGGCAGTATCGGTGAGACCTTTCCGCGCACCATGCGTAGAGATGAAGTATTCTAATGTCGTTAGACCGTCACGGAAGTTCGAACGGATCGGTAATGGGATGATCCGTCCGGCAGGATCCGCCATCAGACCCCGCATCCCTGCTAACTGTGAAATTGGACCAAAACCACCTTTCGTGGCACCCGAGATTGCCATTGTGCTTAGATTCCCTGTAGGATCCATCCCCTCGCGCACAGCGTTTGCCACCTCAGTTGTAGTCTGCTGCCACAGATCGATGATACGCTCTACTTGCTCCTGTTCGGTCAGCAGCCCTCGCTGATAATCAGTACGGACAGCCTCGGCTTCTTTCAGTGTTCGGGCGATGATTTTATCCCTATCAGGTGGGACGGTGATATCGGAGACGGCAATAGTAGTGCCAGATCGTGTGGCGTAGGCAAAGCCGATATCCTTGATGGCGTCAACCACGGCCGGTGTGCCATCCTCGCGCAACAGGTAATAGATCTCACTTACTAATTCCTGGATCGCGCTTTTATCCAATACCTTATTAACAAAACGCAGTTCCTCAGGCAGTATGTGATTGAAAAGCACACGCCCAATAGTGGTTTCTATAAGAGCACTCAGCGCTTCAGGGAGACGCTCACCTTCCTCGTCATACCAAGTTTCCGTCTTCAACTTTATCGGCGTATGGATGTCAACTTGGCCCAGGACATATGCCATTTCAACCTCGTCCATATCTGCGAAGGCTCGTCCCTCACCTTTGTGTTCTTTACCATCCACCATCCTCGTCAAGTAGTACACACCCAGGACCATGTCCTTTGTGGGACCGACAATCGGTTCTCCATCCGCTGGCTTGAGCAAGTTCTTCGACGAGAGCATCAACTCGCGCGCCTCTTTAACCGCTCGCTCAGATAAAGGCAGATGGACAGACATTTGGTCGCCATCGAAGTCGGCATTAAAAGCCGCGCAAACAAGTGGATGCAGTTGAATAGCCTTACCTTCCACCAGGACAGGTTCAAAGGCTTGAATACCTAAACGATGCAATGTTGGGGCTCGATTGAGCAGGACAGGTCGATCTTTGATTACCTCTTCTAAGACTTCCCACACTTCAGGACGCTCACGTTCAATAATGCGCTTGGCTCCCTTGACGTTAGCGGTGTACATATATGAGACTAATTTTGAAATTACAAAAGGTCGATATAGCTCAAGCGCCATCGTCTTGGGTAGACCACACTGATAGAGCTTTAGATGAGGCCCAATCACAATTACTGATCGACCTGAGTAATCAACCCGCTTACCCAGCAGATTACGACGGAATCGCCCCTTCTTGCCCTTAAGCATATCGCTGAGTGATTTTAATTCCCGGCGCCCACGACGGGAAAGCGCCTTGCCTCGTTGAGCGTTGTCAATCAATGAGTCCACTGACTCTTGTAACATACGCTTCTCGTTTCGTACGATAACATCTGGAGCGCCGAGCTCAACCAGTCGCTTCAACCGATTGTTTCTATTGATCACCCGTCGGTAAAGATCATTTAAATCGGAGGTCGCAAAGCGACCACCATCCAATTGGACCATGGGTCGTAAATCAGGCGGTATAACTGGCAACACGGTCATAATCATCCACTCAGGACGATTACTTGAACGGCGGAAAGCCTCAACTACCTTCAACCTCTTAGTGGCCTTCTTCTTGTGCTGTTTGCTGCGCGTAGTGTGGATCTCGGACCAGAGATTTTCTGCTAGTTCGTCGAGATCCATATCCTGGAGTATTTCGTAGAAAGCCTCTGCGCCCATATCAGCGCGAAAGACTTGGCCCCACTTGGCTTTCAGTTCACGATAACGGCTTTCACCCAGAAACATCATCTTGTCGATTCCAGACAACTCATCGCTATCCTTCGCCAATTGTTCGCCAGCCTCTACCCGGCTTTCATCAGTCACATCCCGCAACTCGATCAAAGCTAAGTCGGCCTCTGCTTTAACTTCTTCCACTTTCATCTTGACTTGTTCCAGCTCTCGATCACGTTGATCTTTGAGTGTGGCTTCGACCCCCTCTAGATGCTGTTTTACAGCCTTCTGGACCCGGGTGGTGTGTTCCCTGATAATGGTCTCCCCTTTGTCTGCTATCAGCGTTTCAGTAGCTTTGAAATGGATGGCAACCCGGATAGTTTTACCCAGTTTATTGCTCAACGTTCGCTCTAGTTTCTGACCCTCCCGAATGACAGGTTCAATCTGAGCTGCGATCTCCTCATCGAAAGCAACCTGGATCTCGTTCTTACGCTGTTTGAGATCCTCCAATCGTTGTTTACGATCGGCTTTGACCTCAGCAATCTTTTCTTTTAGAAGGTCGGCTTGTTCATGCTCCAAGCGCGAAATATCGTCTTCGATGCGCTTAAGAGCTTTACGACGAGCGTCCTCATCAATATAGGTCACTATATACTGAGCGAAATATAACACTCGATCTAGGTTTCGCCGTGATACATCTATCAGCAATCCGAGGTACGACGGTACCCGCCTTGTGTACCAGACATGGGCTACTGGCGCTGCTAGAGTAATGTGGCCCATCCGCTCTCTGCGGACTGCCGAGCGGGTCACCTCAACCCCACACTTCTCGCAGGTGATACCCTTGAAACGGATGTTTTTATACTTACCGCAGTAGCACTGCCAGTCCTTGGTGGGACCAAAGATGGCCTCGCAGAAGAGACCGTCTTTTTCAGGTCTTAGTCTGCGATAGTTGATTGTTTCCGGCTTGAGAACCTCACCATAGGACCAACTCATGATTGTCTCTGGCGACGCTAAACTTATTCTCAGCGCTCTAAATACCTTGGCATCCACTAAAAGCCCTCCATATCGATTTTTGTCCTTACAAATGAAAAAATCTTTCGGAAAAGCCGAACAAATGTGCTACTTAATAGGCAAAGTAAACAAGCGCATGAGGTCAACATCCTCCTCAAGCGCTCCTTGGTTCAGACCTCTCGCTTCACTTGGTTTAGTATGACCTGAATTATACGGATAGATCAATCTCTGTCAAGGGGCAAAGATACTGGGCGGAAATATAATCCCTATCGAGTCACCCGATCTCTATCTTTTTACCCCCCTAGGATCCCTCTGCTAAGGATCCCGTGCCTTTGAGCGGGCCAGACCAAGGTCCTGGAAACAACTCTAAAGACCTTTCCGCAGCTTTGGCAATATGCGAATCGAGGTCAAACTTCCTCCCATAGACCGCAGTTTTTGCTTCCGCAGTATGCCATTCAACCAATCGCAACAGGGCCACCATCCGTGAACGATTATTATCACTGTCGACGACCTCCTCCTCGCCGGCTGTGAATCCAGTTCGTGGGTTTTCCAATATCTCAACCAGAACCGGGATCACCGGCGGATAGCTGAGCCGGGAAAGATGCTGAACTGCCTCATGCGCCATATCGAGATCGGCAACCCGAAGGGCTCGAAAACGAAGGATTTGGATATTTGTCATGACAGCCAGCTCGCGCACGAGTGGATCGGGATCATTCATTGCTGCTTCGATTTCCCCAAGTGCTTCATCATCCTGAGCTATTCCAGGGCGATTGGCAAAATTGATTGCTTCTCGCTTTCGAACGCTCTGATCGCTGCCACGCAAATCATACTCGGTCCGAGAGCGCTCAATCAACCGCCCTGTAGGGGTTTGTTGAATTTCGAGCGGCCCTTGAAGGCGAGCGAGCTCCTCTTCAGGAGCGTCGAGAAGGTAAAGTGCATGCTCGATCGCCGGTTTCACCATATCTTCACCTAATTCCAGTAATTCATTTAGGTAAGCCCGTATCCCATCTCGGCCCGACTGCCGTAAAACAGCGCGCGCTCGTTCCCGCCAGATGTTGATCTCATCGGCAAGTTCTTGTTGCGTTGAACGCAGAGAAGTTTGCTCTTCTCTCAAGCGCTTGCGCTCATCGTCGCGAGACTCGAGCAAATCCTTTACAACTTGGTCTATGCGTTCACTTAGGGCGATGAACTCCTGCTGAACAGCATTTGCCTTGCGATTCAGCGCGTCCTGCACTTGACGTAGCCCCAGACCAATCACGGTGCACGTCCTCCTCGGTTACATGCCATCACCAAACAAGTTAGGCAATGAAAAGTCCCGCAGAAAAATCTTTATTCGTTTTAACTGCCCGAATACTAAAGTATAAACTCAATCAGATCGTGTCGAAACCAGCCACAAATTTCTATTCAACTACCTCAAAAACTGATGTTGCGCCCGACATAAGCCAGTATAGTGAAGGATTACTACCTCGTCAACCTTGTCCAACACCTTGACTGATTTCGATCTAGCGGCCTTTTTATCCATTGACCATCAGCGACATCGTTCCTCTCCTACAATTGACGATAGGAGATGCTTACCTTACAATGAAAATCCATCCTAAGCCTCCTGGAGAGAAACAAATGGCACGCATCATCGATATTGAAGGAATCGGTCCGACATACGCTAGCCGGCTGAAGCGTGTGGGCATCAGGACCACTGAGCGTCTATTGAATGTTGCTGCACACAGACAGGGTAGAAAAGATTTGGCAAAGTTGACCAGCATCTCAGAGACGTTGATACTGGAGTGGGTGAATCTAGCCGATCTGATGCGTATCAAGGGAATCGCTGCCGAATACAGCGACCTACTTGAGGAAGCCGGTGTTGATACAGTTAAAGAGCTTCGTAACCGTCGACCCGACAACCTATACCAGGCTCTGGTCGAGATTAATGCCAAGAAGCGATTGGTGCGTCGCCTCCCCTCTCGTCGCGCGGTAGACAGTTGGGTAAAGCAGGCAAAAACCCTGCCTCCGATTATCACCTATTAGTTTACTGCACCGTCGTTGTCCAGTTCTACAATATCTACCAAGGTTGGCCCTAAGCAATTTGCATCTTAATTCTGTCTTTGTTTCCTCACCATGCAGCATCCTGTATAATCCAACCAGTGACTGAAGCTAACGAACGCCTTACTTCACCTGACCGTCGAGAGGAAGACCTAAGCGAGCTTAGCCTTCGCCCACGACTGTTGGCCGAGATGATCGGCCAAGGTCGGGTGAAGGAGAACTTGTCAATACTCATCCAGGCTGCTAAAGCTCGCGGTGAAGCCCTCGATCACGTCCTGTTCTACAGCCCACCAGGTCTTGGTAAAACCACACTTGCTCACATCCTGGCTAACGAGATGGAGGTAAAGATTAAAGTTACTTCCGGACCGGCTATTGAACGTGCTGGTGACTTGGCGGCCATCCTGACCAACCTCCAATCCGTCGATATTCTATTTATTGATGAGATCCATCGCCTGGGCCGTGTCGTAGAAGAAATTCTCTATCCAGCGATGGAGGACTACGCACTGGATATCACCATTGGTAAAGGTCCCAGTGCACGCTCAATACGGCTGAAATTACCTCATTTCACCGTCGTCGGGGCTACCACCCGCCTGGCTCTCCTCACCGCTCCACTGCGATCACGCTTTGGCGCCATCCACCGCTTGGGCTTCTATGAGACGCCTGCCATGGAGGCCATCGTCACCCGCGGCGCGATTGTACTCCAGGTGGACATCAACGCTGGGGGTACGTCGGAGATCGCCTGCCGTGCACGTGGCACCCCGCGCGTCGCCCTGCGATTGCTCCGTCGGGTGCGAGATTATGCACAGGTGCGCGCCGACGGCTGCATAACTCGATCAGTGGCAAAGGAAGCGTTAGCATTGCTAGAAATCGATGACCTCGGGCTGGACAACGCAGATCGCAGCGTCCTGACTACGATCATCGAAAAATTTCATGGCGGACCAGTGGGCTTGCAAACAATCGCCGCTTCGATAAGCGAAGAACCCGATACGGTTATGGATGTGGTGGAGCCGTACTTATTACAGCTAGGTTTTATCGACCGCACGCCACAAGGCCGTGTGGCAACCCCTGGGGCATACCAGCACCTCGGCCTCGAACTACCAACTGCGCCCCAACAACGGCTCCCTGAGATATAGCTATTAATAATCATGCCTGATCTAACTACCCTGTCTCGTTGGTTGGTCCTGGCTGGGCTCGTCCTTGCCGGCATTGGCGGATTGCTTTGGGTTTTTAACCGGCTAGGTGTGCCTTTAGGTCGCCTGCCAGGAGACTTCCGGTTCCAATCCGGTGGCTTCACCTGCTTCATCCCTTTGGCAAGTTCAATCCTACTCAGTCTACTACTGACTCTGATCCTGAACCTCATTGCCCGTTTGTCCAAGTAGCCAATGCGTACTTCTGACTTCGACTACCACCTACCGCCTGAAATGATCGCCCAGCGACCCGCTAATCCGCGGGACTCTTCTCGCCTGCTCGTCCTTGACCGTGGAAGTGGAAGTATTAGCCATCACATCTTTCGCGATCTTACACGGTTCTTATCACCTGGCGATGCTCTGGTCCTTAACCAGACGCGTGTGTTCCCCGCCCGTTTACCAGCGCGCAAGATCCCCTCTGGAGGCCGAGCTGAATTGCTACTTCTCAAGCAACTGACCCCGCAGACCTGGGAGACGCTCGTCGGAGGGAAGGGTTTACACCCCGGACGTGAGCTGTCCCTCAGTGAAGGGATGAAGGGTGAGATACTCGAGGACTTGGGCGGCGCGAGACGGGTGGTACGATTCAACCGGCCTATTTCACTTCACCTCGAACGTATCGGTGAGATGCCGCTCCCACCCTACATTTATACCCCCCTCCGACATCCAGACGAATACCAGACCGTCTTCGCCCGCCAATCAGGCTCGACCGCAGCGCCGACCGCTGGTCTGCACTTCACCCCTCAATTGCTAGCGCAGATCGAGGATAATGGGGTTGAGGTGGTCAAAATCACGCTCCATGTCGGCTTGGACACCTTCGCCCCGGTCACTGAGGACGACCCCCAAGAGCATCCAATTCACCGCGAGTGGTGCCAAGTAAC
>JAUVOZ010000009.1 GCA_030598885.1 Anaerolineae bacterium
AAATATCTCGTTTTTCCCCTCGATCACGGCACCTTGCTCATTCATCTCCGCATGAGCGGTGATTTGCAATTAACCGAACGGGGTACACCTGCCGGCCCCTACGATCGCACTGTCTTCCATCTTAAGAGCGGTTGGCAACTTCGTTTCAGCGACGCACGAAAACTTGGTAAGGTTTATTTGCTCGACGATCCGGAACTCCTGCTTAGCAAGCTTGGTCCAGAACCGCTGGACGAGGAGTTCACGCCCCAGGTTCTGTCATCCCGTCTTGCCAGACACCACCGAGCCTTGAAACCCCTTCTGCTCGACCAATCGTTCTTGGCTGGTTTAGGAAACATCTACACCGACGAAGCACTGCACCTGGCACGGCTCCATCCACTGCGCCGCAGCGACAGCCTGAACCGGGATGAGATCAAAGCTCTTTGGCAGGGAATCCGTGAGGCGCTTAATCAGGGGTTGGATCACAATGGTGCCAGCATAGACTGGGTCTACCGCGGGGGCGATTTTCAGCACTACTTTCGCGTTTATCAACGGTCCGGAAAGCCATGCCTGATATGTGGTGAGACGATCGAACGTATCATAGTCAATCAGCGCGGGACACACTATTGCCCCTCCTGCCAACCGGAGGTATCTGAATGACCATAGACAACAATTTAATCGTCGGCGTTGTGCTAATCGGCGCAGGACTGCTGCTAGGCTTGTTGGCTTACTTTATCCTCACCGGGAGAAGCGAAGATGAAATTGAAGAGGAAGCCGAGGGCATAGATGAACCCGTAGAACCCACCCCCGAACCCGAAACTATTGAGTTGGAGGAAGAAGAACCATCTCCCGCTCCGCAAATCGAGGATAACATTCCTCTGCCGGACACATCAGAAGAAACTCTTCCTTCGCCACCCCAAACCTCTGAGCCTCCTCCAGCTGAAGAAACACCGCCGGCAGATACGACGACAGAACCAAGAATTAATAAAATCGCGCAGTCCGAACCTGGTGAGGCAAGCCAAGACAGAATAACCATCGCCACTTTGCACCGGGACGAGGCTACCGGTGAACTGATCGTTCAGGTTGGCGATCGCCAGTATCTAACCGCCGCCGAATTAAAACTATCATCTGATTGGAACCGGGTGGAATATGCCGCCTCCGACCTCACCAAGTGGATCTCGGGCATCACAATCGAGGACCCATTTCCTGAGGAGGATCGAGAGCAGGTTACTCCAAGACCTCAGAGCATGGTCGAACAGATTAATAACATCCTGCAACAAAAACTGGTCGAATCAGCCGGCAGTTTAAAAGGTGTACGCTTGATCGAAAGTTCTGAGGGAACGGTGGCGGTCCTAATTGGCGTGCAGAGCTACAGCATCGATGAAGTGCCAGATCCCGAGGTTCGTCAACTCATCCATGAGGCTGTAGCTGCGTGGGAAGAGAAGCAATAAGCGGTTGAGCACCTTCTACCGGTTCCACCTCCCGTCGCCCGTCAATTTCTACTAAGCGGGCGACAGTCATTACCGGGTCGTGTTGCAAAAAAAGCCAGGCTCCATTCTCCAAAGCCCAACGTTGCCAATACCTCTTGGTGGCGATATTCTCCAATGGCAAGGCGTCGTAAGCTGTTAACCAAGCAGTACGAGCGAAATGAATGGCGTAGGAGGCCATATCCCCGACAAACAGACCCCGCCATTCCCCCGATTGTAGTAGAACCGATTGATGGCCGCGGGTATGCCCGGGAGTTACAACGCAACGTACCTGATCGGTGATCTCGGTATCGCCGTGCAGCACCCGCAATTGCCCGTTAGTCATCAGCGGTGCGAAATTGTCAGGCAAGTAAGTCCCCCGAGTGCGGTCATCCGGGTGGCTCGCCTCCGCCCACTCAATCCGTTGCACACAGTATTCGGCTCTGGGAAAGGTCGCCACAACTGCATCCCCGTCCACCTGGGTGTTGCCACCGCAGTGATCGGCGTGTAAGTGGGTGTTGATCACGATATCAATGTCAGTTGGAGCGACACCTCGCGCCGCCAGCGCGGTGAGTAAACCGCCTTCCGAACGTTTTAGACCCCAGTGTCGAATGTCATCTGAAGTGAGCTTGTCACCCAGTCCAGTGTCGATTAATATGGTCACCCCGCGCGATCGCACCAGCATACAGGTTAAAATCATTGGGATAGTATTATCCGGTCCGGGGGTCAAATAACCCTCATACAACTTCCTTGGGACGAGGCCAAACGGACCACCAGCATCCATAAACACCACGCCATCACATACCAGATCGATCTCGAGATCCATGAAACGCATTATCATTCCAATCAGGTGGGTGGCATCAACGCCGCTATTAGATCGGACTCAAGCGCGGCTTTTTCCCGCTGAGGTAGAAAGCTAGCTTGAACGGCGGTTAGAATAAATCCGGTCAGGCTCACCGTTGAGAAACCCAACTCCTCCACCGCCAAAGCGTACTCAGTTGAAAGGCAGATGTCAGAGATGCCAGGATCATCGGTATTCAGTGTCACCTGAAGTCCGGCTTGGACCATTTGTGGCAGGGGATGAGCGCTTATGCTGGGAACGACACCCGATTGCACATTGCTGGTCAGACAAACTTCGAAGACCGCCCGTCGATCGCGCGCCATTGCGACCACCTCCGGATCTTCGATTACCCGCACCCCATGCCCAATGCGCGTCGCCCCCATTTTCTCCAGCGCGTGGCGCACCTTCTCCGCGCCATTCCACTCGCCAGCGTGGATGGTGATCCCCAGCCCGGCTTCCTGAGCGGCGGCAAAGACTGGCTCAAATGGTTCAGTGGGGCTACCCGCCTCATCCCCCGCTAGACTCAAGCCCACGATCCCTCGGTCCATTTGATCGATAGCATTCTGGGTAACTTTTTCTGCTAGCCCAACCGCCTCCTGGCGATTCACGCTGGCGATCAAGCCAAGCTGCAATCCATATTCCAACTTCGCAACGGAGGCAGCCTCAACCACCCAATCGACAACATCGGTGAGTTGGAATCCACCCGCTTCAGCCAATGCCACCGGTGTAAAATGCAACTCTAGATAACCTACATTTTCAGCCGCAGCATCGGCGATAGCCTCTTTGGTAACCCGTTGGATTACCTCAGGCGAGGTGAAGAACTTCCTCACGTATCCAAACTTAGCTAAGAAGTTGGCCGAAGTATGAGGATCATGGGATTGGACCTGCACCAAGGTCCTTAAAGCAGCTTCCTCCTGAGGTAAGTCAAGCCCTTCGCTCTTGACCAGTTCCAACATAGTCTCCAAACGCAACGAACCTTCCAGGTGGCGGTGAAGGTCCACCTTAGGCAACCCAGCCAGTTGTCGCTGGAGATCAGTTGATGTATCAGGCACAAGGGCTCCTCTACTTCAGAGTAGGAAATTGCTAAGTCCAGGAACGAACTAAGCTACCACTAATAGAGGGTAAAAACAGACAGATTGTTCCCCTGGGTTCCTCAGAAACATAACCCGACAATCCACCTTGATAACCTTATCAACGCCGGCGTTTCCGCTTCTTCCTGCGTTTCTTCTTCATAGTTACTGTTTTATCATCCCCAGGAACCTGCCCGCGCGGTTGATGAGATTTGGATGTGGGCGGTGCCTTGGGTCGACCTGCAACCCGCATAGTGAACAATCGGGAGACCACACCAGCCCGGATATTGTCCAGCAGTTGGCCAAACATGTCGAAGGCTCGACTCTTGTATTGTACGAGAGGATCGCGTTGGCCATACGCTTCGAGGCCAATCGAGGTACGCAGAGCCTCCATGCGGGTCAAATAATCCACCCAATGCCTGTCGCCAACGGAGAGGATCAACTCCCGGTAGATTCGGCTCAAAGCCATATCGCCAAGCGCGTGGTTGATTTGATCCCGGGTGGCATCAGGAAGCATGTTCAGGTGATCTACAGAGGCGACCTCGGCGAAGGCTTCCTCTTCTAAAGCCAACCGTAAGGTCTGCTGAGAACTTTGGTCCAGTTGATCCAGCCAGCTTCCGGTCAGACGCGCCGCTTCCGCCCGCCCCAACCCCATCTGGAGTGCATGTTGAGCCCCCTCCAGATGAGCCAAAACACGATCAGTCAGCGTTGTTAAACCCACTCCATCGAGCAACGTGGCTGCCGAGTAGGTGTAGGAAAGGCGGGCGACAGCCACCGATTGACGCCGGTGGGTCTTGGGGTCAAAGTATGCCTTTTGGCCGTAACTCATACCAATCAACAAACGAATAATAAGCGCTTCATCCACCCCATCTCGTTTCAGAGCAGCCTCAAGCTCACGTTCGATTTCACCCACCAACCGCTCGGTCCGCCGGGACCAGACATGATCAATCGCCTGCCTCAATCGCTCTTCGGCTTGGTGCCAATCTATTGGAATTGATGGCATGCCGTCTAGCTCAAGCGGTTCACCCACTCGACGTTCAACCGCTTGTTTCAGACCAGCCCAGACTCGCAAGGCTAATCCACCCTCGATCAATTGCGGGATATTGCGCCGGAACCTATCCGGGTCCTCACCCACATGCTGCAGTCCTTCTTTATCCATCTGGATGCGCATCCCGGCTGCCGCTTCCACCGCGCTGATCAGTGCTCGGGGGTCAATCTCCCCGTCGGTCTCCTCGGCTTCGAGAAAGGCTGCCTCGATCGCGATGTCGACCATCTCCAACCGCTGATCGACTTGATCTTCGATCCTGGCTACCGCATGTGCGAGTTGGTTTTCGACCGCATGTATCAGATGGACCTTTTGAGCTTCGAGAGCCTGGCGGCCTACCTCCAATAACGCTCCCTTTAATGAGGTTGGCTCATCATATGGAGCCAACTGGTCGAGCAATAGACGGAGTAAGAACGATGGATATACATCTTCCGTGTTGAGACCAATAGTCGGCTGGGTCTCTTCCAGCCACGCGAGCAGTCTCCAGGGACCTTCGGGGTCTTCCAATGCGGCCTCGACATGTCGCTCGACTTCAAACCTCAGCATCTCACCGACGTCATCTTTTAAGTCATCCTTAGCAAAGATGTGGTTTCGCTGACCATAGAACACCTCACGCTGTTGGTTGAGCACATCGTCATATTCCAGCAGGTGCTTGCGGGTATCGAAATTTGCACCTTCCACCCGGGTCTGAGCCTGCTCAATCGTTCGATTGACGATATTGTGTGCGATCGGCATGGCATCGTCGATATTCATGCGTTGCATCAGGTTCGCTACCTGAGAGCCTCCAAACAGACGCATGAGTTCATCTTCCAGGGAGAGGAAGAACTGAGACGATCCAGCATCGCCCTGACGGGCAGCGCGACCGCGCAACTGGTTGTCTATGCGGCGGGCATCATGCCGGACACAACCGATGACATGCAACCCACCACATTCAAGCACCTTTTCACGATCGGCGATGAACCGATCGAATTCCTGCACGTCTGATTCATAGATACCCATCACGCTGCTGTCAATTTCGGGGAATTCCCGACGCCATTTCTCAAGCCGTTGGATATGGGTGGCCTTTCCGTATCCGGTCCCCGATCCCGCGCGTAAGATTCGGGCCATTTCTTCACGCTGTTGTGTATCGTTGGCGCGTTCATATGCGTCCCGAGCCACCCGGGTAACCCTTCGGGCAACCTCATCACTAAGACTTCCGCCGAGAACGATGTCCACCCCACGACCGGCCATGTTGGTGGCAATTGTGACTGATCCCCTTGCCCCGGCGTCTTCGATGATTTTCGATTCCTCGGTATGACGCTTGGCATTTAGCACACGATGTCGGATACCGCCTTGCAACAACTCGGCCAGGCGATCATGGTCGCTGGGTTCAAGGTCCAAGACGTATGCCAGGCGTTCTATGTTCTCTGGTCGAGTTGGATTCAATGAGATGTCCAATGGGCGGGCGATCTGCCGCAGGACTCTTTGGTCAAGATCATTAAGTCGCTGATTAAGTGGATCCAACTCCTCCACTCGCATACCATCATCGGGGAGTTCATGCGCATCCATGTAGGCGTCACGCAAAATAATGGTCAATGCCAGCCGCTGCAACGGTTCTGCTCGCAACCGGTTGGAGATACGCTCCGACAGCTCTACCGAGGTTGTGCCGACAAGCAACGGCTGGCCGTGCACATACCGACAAAGGATCTCAGTTGTAACCGCTCGTAGCTTGGCCTCCTCTGTCCGGTAAACAACATCTGGGTAATCCTTTCGTTGCCAGAAAATTGCAGTTTGTTCAGGGTCTCCCGAACGCGCATAGGAGGTGAACTTGTTGTTCTCCTCACGGTACTCGACCTTAACCAGGTCCGAGTTTGGCTGCATGGCGATAAATTCCAGGTTCGTGGGTAACGGAATCACATCCACGTTGTAGATCTTGTTGAATTCCTCTGCCTCGGTCAGCGCAGTACCGGTCATGCCACTAAGCTTCTCGTACATACGGAAGTAATTCTGCAGGGTGACAGTGGCATAGGTAACATTCTCTTGACGTACTCGCACACCTTCCTTGGCTTCCACAGCCTGATGTAAGCCGTCAGACCAGCGGCGTCCAGGCATCAAGCGACCGGTAAATTCGTCGACGATAACCACCCGACCACCCTGAACCACATATTGTTTGTTCCGATTGAAGAGATGCTCAGCCCGCAAGGCCTGCTCGAGGTGACCGAGCAAGCGTGCCTGCTCCGGGGTGATGTCCTCCGGCCGATCGGGGTCGCGCAACGATGTACCTAGCAATTGTTCGACATGATCCTCACCAATCTCGGTTAAGGCGACGGTGCGATCACGCTCGCTGACCTCATAGTCCTCGGGGCGAATCTGTTTCACCACCTGCGCCATTTGCACATATAACTCCGGATCCTCTCGAGCCGGTCCGGAGATGATAAGCGGGGTACGGGCTTCGTCGATCAGAATGTTGTCCACCTCGTCTAAGATGGCGTAGTGATGACCTCGTTGCACGCGTGCCTCCAAACTACGAGCCATGTTGTCACGCAGGTAATCGAAGCCAAATTCATTATTCGTGCCATAGGTCACATCGGCAGCGTAAGCCAACTTGCGGTCGACGAGCCGTAGTTGATAAGCATCCTCTTGAGCAGATTCACGACTAGGGTCGTACAGCAATGCCTTTCGCCCACCCTCGGTACGAGCCGCTTGCTGTAAAACGCCGACGCTTAACCCCAAGAAGTGGAAAACCGGACCCATCCAGCGAGCGTCTCGCCGGGCTAAGTAGTCATTGACTGTGACCAGGTGAACGCCTTTTCCACTCAGCGCGTTGAGGTAGATCGGCATAGGCGCTACCAGCGTCTTCCCCTCACCAGTCCGCATTTCCGCGATTGTGCCTTCGTGCAAAACAATGCCACCAATTAGTTGGATGTCAAAATGACGCAAGCCAATCGTGCGTACCGAGGTTTCGCGTACCACAGCAAAAGTTTCGGGGAGCAGGTCGTCTAGTGTTTCACCCTCAACCAGACGGGTTCGGAACTCATCTGTCTTAGCTCGTAGCGCCTCATCACTGAGTTCTCGCATTTGAGTTTCGAGCGAGTTGATATGAGCCACGATATCAGCGTAACTTTCAAGCTGGCGCCGAATCGGGTCACCGCCGATGATTCGAGCTATATTCTTGAACATCTTCTAGACCCTTCCGGCGGGATTATAGCACAGCGAAATAAAATAATATCCCGAACAGTTCCCCTTCACCCGCGTGGACCGTTATCAGTACAGTCAGGTGAAGTCACCAAAAAAGGTGATCACCAAAACTTGACCCATGCAGTATCAGCGATACAATAGTGCGAAGGGGCGGTGGCGGAATAGGCAGACGCCGGGGACTTAAAATCCTCTGAGGGAGACCTCGTGTGGGTTCGACTCCCACTCGCCCCACTGATCAGAAGCCATCTGAAAGGGTGGTTTCTTTTATGACTCCACTGAAAAAAGGTCAACCGCGAGAAGAAGACCGGTTTTGCAAACCCTGCGATCACTGTACAATCATAGCAAGGGCTACGATCCGTAGAAACGGAGGCTGATATGGTTATGCGCACCCGCTGGTTAATGCTGATACTCCTTGCATCCACCATCACTGGATGCACGCTGCCTGGCTTTGCCTCTCCAACACCCTTCACCTTTCCCACACCCAACCTGACTCATACAGCGATCTTCGCTGCCACGTCCACCAAAACTACACCCACACTTCCTCCTCCTGAAACTACCGCTGCTGAGACAACTATTACTGCAACAGGACCTGCGGTAACCCCTGCGGTTACAGCTACGGGTCCTACCAGCACTCCGCTCGCCACAGCCACCACTGGTGCGCTGAATTCACGACCCAATGGCAGCCCGGTCACCGCTGCCTTCTTGAGCGCGCCCCCGGTTATTGACGGTGACTTGAGCGAGTGGTCCACTACCGCCTATGTAGCCAATGAAACGGTCCCCTTAGCTGGGGATAATTGGACCGGCGCGAGCGACTTGTCCGCCACCTACTACATCGGTTGGGACGTCAACTACCTCTACCTAGCTGTCAGCCGGACCGACGACACTTTCGTCCAAATCTCATGGGGCAGGTATATGTACCGGGGAGATGACATCGAAATTCAACTTGATACTGGTCTCGCGGGCGATTATTACACAACATACCTGAGCAGCGATGACTACCAGATCGGGTTGTCGCCCGGAAATTTCGGCTCAATAGATTCCGAGGCTTACCGCTGGTACCCAAGAAACCTGGAATCGTGGGTGACCTCCGTCGTTATCGAGGCTGTGCTCACCAACGGTGGCTACGACCTGGAGGCGAAAATCCCATGGTCTGTCTTCGGTGTCACCCCGGCTAGTGGGAGCAGATTTGGCTTCGCCCTGTCCCTCTCCGACAATGATCTGGTCGGTGTGTCCACATGGCAGTCCATGGTATCCAACGTAAACACCCGTCGCACAGCCGACCCGACTACATGGGGCACACTGATCCTCGATTAAAAGCTCGGAGCCGGGCTAAGAACCCGGCTCCGGTTCACGATTATCTTTACCTCTTAGAACAAGACCGAAGCAAGCTCGTCTCTATATTGCCTAGTCAGCGGGTCGTTATCACCAAGCAAAGCGAATATCGCCAGCAACAGTTGCCTGGGTAAGCCTTCCCGATAGCCCTTGTCCTCCCGTAGGATATCTAGCAGCCCATCCATAGCCGCCGGAAGGTTACCACGGGCAAATAGGCGGGTGGATTGATAAAGTCGAGCTTCCAGCAGATCATCTTCAGGATATGGCCCATCCCCTTCCACATCAGCCAGAAGCTTAGCCAGCGGCGTAAGACGTTCAGCTTTTGCCCACTCCGTGCCAGCGGGGAAATTTCCAAGAATCTGTGTTGGTTCTACCCCACGCCCCTGGATCAACAGACTTTCCACTAATCCCAGTGCAGCGGCTGAATTGGTCTCATCCTTAGCCAGTACTGTCCTAAATGCTTCCTCCGCCTCTGGCCAGTGTCGTGTAGCTAACAGGCTTTGCGCCTTTTCAACTGCTCGCTCGGCTTCAGTCGGAGCAAGGCGTTGGATAAAGCGACGCACTACAGGCTCGGGTTGCGCCCCTCCAAACTCAGTCTTTATTTGGCCATTTGCAAACGCTTTTACTGCCGGAATCCCCTGCACACCATAGCGGATGGCGAGGTTGGGATTCTCATCCACGTTAACTTTAGCCAATCGGAATGTGCCACCTGCCTCGATCGCCAAACGCTCTAATATCGGCCCCAACACTAGACATGGACCACACCAGGGTGCCCAGAAGTCAACCACTACTGGTAACTCGTGAGAACGAATAACAACCTCGTTTTCGAAGGTCGCTTCGGTTACGTCAACGATATGTCCTGATAACTCCACCGTCATCCCTCACAATACCTGAATGCGATTATTCTACTATACCAATGTTAGATATACATCTGTGGTGTTACTAGTCGTAGGGCTCATCATGCGCACTAGGTTGCTCGACCCGCAAGACTTCACCGTGAATGTCGATCACCACACGGAAGCCAATCATGCCCAACCATGTTCGCGCTTCGTCAGGCATCCCGCGCTCGATCAGTTCGTCAAATCGGCTATCGAGGTTCTTAAGCGAGGTTTCGATCATTGCCTTGGTGAAGATGTCCTCCTGTCCGATCATCTTCATTGTCCCCTCACTGATCAATTCCTCATTGCCCTGGATCATTTCGTACAGGTGCCTCAGCACCTGTCGATCAACATGTTCACTCTCAACATGACGACGAAAACCATCGTCATCCACAACATAGAAGGCTTCCCCACCAACAGAGGCAACCTCCAATGTTCGGTCAAACTCGTCAATAACCAATCCTGCGAATAAGGGATGACTCGCCATAACAGATTACACCTTCCGATTGGCAATTCCTCTGGCTGCAAAACCACACCGATGGATGACCCCCGTACCGCAACCCACGATCGTCCTCACCTTTACATTGATACCTGTAGCATCGCAGACCCCAACGCTCTTAACCGTTTATCCGGCTATGATGTATTCCCCAAATCAGAGCGTCTCACACAGCCTAATCATACCAAGATTACTCGCAATTAGTCAGGTTAAAAACCTAAATTAAATTCAAATCGGCTTATGCTGTGAGTCGATATGCATCCTCGATCGAACTGTAAGATGACACCACTGAAAAAAGGTCAACCGCGAGAAGAGGACCGGTATCGAAGCCTTAAGGATGGACGTTTACTAATGTGCCGATCGAGGCGAAGTTGTACAACCATTCGGCGTCAGGTGTACGTAGATTAACGCATCCGTGGCTCATCGGGGTTCCGAAATTGTCATGCCAGTATGTGCCATGCAGCGAGTAGCCTTTGTAATAATACATTACGAATGGCACACCCGGTAGATAATAGCCAGGTCCGGACATTGGGGCTGCGCGGTACTTGACATAAATCTTAAATTGGCCGGTAAGCGTTGGATGGGCTCTCGTTCCGGTTGATACAATGAAGCTCCTGACTGCTGTGGCCCCATTGTAGGCTGTAACCTTCTGGGCGGTGACATCGACATCGATCCAGCGACCCTCCCCGGCAAGTTCTCTAGGATCAAGAATGTAGGACCATGAGAAAGAAGGTCGTCTGGTAAGCGTGGCAGTAGGCGAAGGGGTGGTAGTTAGAGTAGGGGTCGCAGTTGGTGTAGGGGTGAGAGTCAATGTCGGTGTAGGGGTTGGGGTCGGGGTCATGGTGGCCTTGGCCAGTGGCGCAGACACCACCTGCGGCTGGTGAGCGTCAGCCGGCTGGTTACCCAGCCAAACACCAGCACCGCCAACCAAGAACAACGCCGATATCAGCACTCGTCCCGAAAACAGGCGCCGCAACGTTAAGGCTTCCCAGGGGATTAATTTTAAAGCTAAGTCATCCGGGAGTCGAGCTTCACGAACTGCCTGCCTACGCTCACCCGGTGGCAAACGTCGAATGATCCAGCGAATCGCCTTGCGAGCCGGTCGACTACGAGGGTTAAGCTCCAAGGCGCGCGCCACATATGCCAAACCAGCCCGCGGCTCAGATACCGCAGCCAGGAAGAGCCAAGGTTCCTCCTTACCTGGCGCGAGGCTTATTGCTTGCCGAGCCAGCCTCCGCGCCTGGGCACGCTCACCTCGAGCTATTGCTGAACGGGTCGCTTCCAGAACATGAAGGTAGTCCTTCCCAGGTCCACGATCAGCACTTTTCACGGCTGCTGCTCCCAGCTAAGATCTATCGGCTCGTTGTTCACATAGCATAGAATGCCATCGGCAATTCCTCGAGCGATCTTCTCTGGTTCTTTGGTCAGAATGTCCCGATCTAAATACATAAACCCGGTCTCAATAATCACCGCCGGAGTTTGGCTGTGGATCTCTCTGAAGGTGTGATATTCGGTCATATCCCGGGTGATGCTACCCGGATGGAAGCGAAGCCCAGTTGCCCGACCGTAGCGATCCACCATGCAGGCTACCAACCGTTGAGATTTGTCTTGCACGACAGTTTCTATCGCCGCGGTAACTTTATAGCCAGTAGCCAGCTCATTGATTGGTTCGCACGCATCGGCATGGATCGATACCAACGCTACCGCCCGGTACCCATAGAGTCGATCATCCCATTCTTCCAACAAGTCGACCTGCAAACCAGCTGCTTCCAAAGCATTCTTGGTCAATTCGGCCACCTGTTGGTTGATTTGTAATTCGGTTAATCCGTCGGGGCATGTTGATCCTGGATCGATGTAGTCGGTATCCGGGTGCAATCCGGAGTGCCCCGCCACAACCCCAATTCTCAACTCCCCTCCCTCAGCCATCAGCCCGGTGATGCCGCCCGCTGCCGGTTCTTCGGCGGCTTTTCGCTCCAACGCGGCCGCTAATTGACCGGCGAGTTCGCTAGGATTGAGGGCAGCCGGGGTCCAAGCTGTAAAAACCGTCGCCAGCGCGGCGGCGGCGACCACGGCCGCAGCCAAATGGCGCATCACTTGCTGAGATGGCGGTATTGATTCCTGTTTGCGAAGACCTGCCCGTGATCTGCCCGACATAACAACCTTTATCCTGCTCTCTGCATGTCATTATATCAAGATGGTTTATCTTACCACGACAGGACATGAGTCCTGAACAGGGGCAAGCTTCATGCCACAAGACGAGTGCAAATACCGCGATGTTATAATCACTATGCATCCACCAATCGTGGTTATCGACTATGTCTGCTAGTCGACCATAAGGATCAATCCTGATATTTTCTAGTAGAATAACCCAGTTGTTTACATCTCTTCTGCGTTACATCAAGGATGGATTCGATGTCAAACCTAGAGATTTCCCCTATTAGCAACGAACTCTCTCACCAGGAGATCCTGCGCTACTCTCGCCATCTGCTGTTGCCAGAGGTCGGTCTGGGAGGCCAAGAGAAGCTTAAGGCTGCCGCAATCCTGGTAGTCGGTACTGGCGGTCTGGGATCACCAGCGGCGATGTACCTGGCGGCGGCGGGTGTTGGTCGCATTGGCTTGGTGGACTACGATGTGGTTGAAATTACCAACCTGCAAAGGCAAATCATTCACAGCACCGCATCTATCGGCGAGCGCAAAGTAAACTCAGCCCGCGATCGACTACGTAATATCAACCCTGACATCGAGATCGAAATCTATGATGAACCGTTTACCTCGGAGAACGCCTTCCGTATCGCAGAGCATTACGATCTGATTGTTGACTGCACCGACAACTTCCCCACCCGCTACTTGATCAACGACCTTTGCGTGTTGACCGGCAAGCCCAACATCTATGGCGCAATCTATCGTTTTGAAGGCCAGGTGAGTGTGTTCTGGGCCAAACATGGTCCCTGCTACCGATGCTTGTTCCCCGATCCACCTCCGCCGGGCTTGGTCCCATCCTGCGCTGAGAGCGGCGTCTTTTGCCTCGTACCAGGAACGATTGGAACTTTGCAGGCCAGCGAAGCTCTCAAGCTCATCCTTGGCATCGGCGAACCGTTGATTGGAAAATTACTGCTCTACGATGTCCTGTCGATGAGCCTTGAATATGTACACCTGAAGAAAAATCCCCATTGTAAGATTTGCTCAGTCGAGCCTGAGATCACTGAACTGATCGACTATGAAGCATTCTGCGGTACGCCATGGTTTGATCGACAGGAGGATCTCCTGGCTTCAGAATGGGAAATTGAACCCGTCGAGCTAGCAGAGCGCCTGCAAGGTAGTGAACGAATCCGTCTGATCGATGTTCGGGAACCCCATGAATTGGAAATCTCCCACCTTGAAGGCGCTGAGGTGATACCCTTAGGGTCTTTGGCAGCTCAAATTCACCAACTCGACAGCTCTGAGAATATCATTCTCATATGCAAAACCGGGACACGTTCGGCGCGCGCCCTCGAGTTGCTAGTCAGCGCTGGCTTTCGCAAGCTCAAGAACCTGCGAGGCGGCATCAACGCCTGGGCGCATGAGATTGACCCATCCCTGCCGGTATACTAAACTGTCATCCAGGCAAGTCCCGCCCCACAAGGAGCTTTCGTTGTGGGGTCAAAAAGGAGATCCTTTATCCATATTGGGAATCAATTGTAATTATTGACTGGTGAAGGTGGGAACAAATCCGCTCGCATATCACCCATTGTCGGAGCATCGTCGGCGGAACCAACAGTTACTAGAGGGAAAACCATCCGATGCAGGTAACCATTCTGCATTTTGACATCGTTCATGATGGATGCAATAGTCGGCGCTTCAACATGGAAGGAGAGAACAGGTGAGGTCCTATACGCGTATTACCGTGTTGATCTTGGCTATCTTAACAATCATTGTTTCCGCATGCGGTCAAGTTGCCACGACGACGGAGGCACCAACTGATGAGCCGACTCTGAAGCCGACTCCTCAACTGACACCAGAGGCTCAATTTCCGCTCGCTGATATCGTAAATGACGAAGGGGGTCCAGTCATCATCACCGGTGAAGTCGAATACACCTACCCCTTCTTTACGATCGGGGTTGCTGAGCCGATCGTCATCTTGGAAGATCAAGCAGGATTCGTCGATCGTGATCGGAATTTCATTTTTCCTATTGAGTCACAGGTCCTCGGACAGATAACTTCGGATTTTTACACTTCACCCTTCACTTACAGCCTAACTTTACCCTCAGTGCCCAAAGGAACATGGCGCGATATTGACAATGACGGCGAAGAAGACTCCGGTTTGATAATTTTCGCCGTCGCCTACTGGACCAACACCTGGGGTGACCCCTACTTGGAAAAACGAGATCAAGGAGGCGGTGGGTGGTCATCAGCATACGCCTCGACCCGGGTGAGCGATGACCGTGACAATTACCTTGAAATCTACGGCGGCAAGTATGTTGTCTATGCCCTGGACGACCTGCAAGGATTCCCCGTGGGCTTTGGGCAGGACGGAAAACTGTTCACCGAAGATGATCCCATCGTTCAACTTCCACAGGGTTGGACTGTCGTCGACATAGATGACGAGCCATTCACCTTTGACCGCTCACGGGAACCAAAGATTGATCTCTTTGAACCAGAAAGCATCGCGCTAACCGATTTCTCCGATATGAGCTACACGGAAGCGTTTGACGCCATGTTGGAAAAAATGCGAACCGAATACGCTTTTACTGAGCATAAAGGCATCGACTGGGACGCCCTCGCAGAGCAGTTTCGCCCGCGTTTTGAAGATGCACAACAAAGCAACAATAAACAGGATTACTACTTTGCCCTGCGCGATTTTCTTTGGTCGATACCAGATGGTCATGTGGCGATGGACTTCTCAGTATTGAGCGATCAATTCCAGATGGAAGTAATCGGCGGATTGGGTATGGCGATCCAGGAGTTGGAAGACGGACGTATCATCGTAATCTACATTCTAGAGGGTGGATCGGCCGATGAAGCTGGCATCGAGTTCGGAGCGGAGATTTTAGAGATCAACCGGACGCCGATTAGCGAAGCGATAAATGAGACAATTCCCTGGTTTTCACCCTTTAGCACTGAACATACCAAGCGATTGGAGCAATTGCGATTCGTGATCCGTTTCCCGATGTGGACTGAGGTCGAAGTTACCTATAAAAATCCAGCTGGCTCGCCGATTACCGATATGCTTACGGCTATCTTTGAGGTCGAGAGCTTCTTCTTCGATCCGTTCCTCGCCGATTTCACCGGCTTTGAGTTGCCGGTTGAGTTTGAGGTGTTGGATAGCGGTTATGGGTATGTTCAAGTCCTTGATTTTTTTGATAACGAACTGCTCACTATTCAGCTCTGGGAACGCATGATCCAACAACTGAACGAAAACCAGATACCAGGTTTAATTATCGACCTGAGGCTGAACGGTGGGGGTAGCGGTTACCTGGCTGATCAGATGGCTGCGTACTTTTTCGATGAGGAACTTGTGGCAGGTAACACAGCTTATTATGATGAAAGCATCGGCGAGTTC
The DNA here is from genome assembly GCA_030598885.1 of Anaerolineae bacterium. Taxonomy (GTDB): domain Bacteria; phylum Chloroflexota; class Anaerolineae; order Anaerolineales; family E44-bin32; genus DUEZ01. The sequence continues at coordinate 15,821 of JAUVOZ010000009.1, forward strand.
TATGCCGACCCGGGCGATGAAGATGTCTTATTCCCACCACGAGAGGAGTTGATCTATCTTGGTTCGATTGTCGCCATCATTGGACCGGATTGTGCCAGCGCCTGTGAGTTCTTCGCCTACGATCTAACTCTTCAAGATCGGGCGACGATCGTCGGTCAATATCCAACCTCTGGTCTCGGTGGTTCCATTGAGGATTTTGTCATGCCAGAAGACATCGATGTCAGATTCACAATTGGAAGGGCTATCGATATCAATGGTAACATCCACATCGAGGGCAAAGGAGTTGTGCCCGACATACACATTCCATTAACTGAGGAGGTCGTATTCGCTATCTACCGCGACGATATGGATATCTCGCTGGAAAGGGCAATTGAGGTGATCAGTAGGTAGAAGGGTGTCGAAATCATCGTGAGCGATCTATCGGTGGGCATGCAGGGCCGATTAGATGTTTAGCGCTCGGAATTCCCGGGTTTGGAGTAGATGACCTACCTCAACACTGTCTCCATTGACCAACTTTCACGCCGTTCACGCTATGCTGTGAACCGATTCCTCGATTTATAGACGCAAATGGGCACCAACATCAAATCACTAGTAGGGGCGGACGGTCGAAGATGCCGGGTAATTTCCCCGGTCGAAGATGTCGGGTGATTTTCCCGACCCGTCCGCCCCTACTGGATGTAAAATCATGCCCTTTCTACTAATAATTCGCATTGGCTTGCGCCAATTCGCAGGCGGTATGCTTTCCGTTCTTGCCCTGGGCATTCTCAATCGGGTGATGAAAGTTGAAATGGGCCTCGATCTCGGCACCATCAGCCTGATTGTCGGCATCCACTATTTTGCCGCGCCCCTTGCCATCCCGTTCGGTCACCGATCAGACCGGAAGTCTTATTTTGGCCTACATCGCACGCCCTATATCCTGGCCGGTGCAGGGTTGACAATGATAGCTACGGTAAGCGCCCCGTTCGTAGCCCTCAACCTCGAAGCTCATAGTGGTGCAACACCAGCTGCATTGCTGGCCGCTTTGGTCTTCCTCCTCCTAGGCATCGGAATCTATACCGCTGGCACTGCTTACCTCTCCCTGATCGCCGATCTGACCTCCGATCGAGAGCGCGGCAAAGTTATCTCGGTCGTCTGGTCAATGATGATGATCGGCATTCTTGTAGGAGTCTTTCTCGGTGTTGGGATTCTCGATAGCTATTCCCCAGACCGCCTGGTTAGCCTTTTCATCTTTATGGGCATCATTGTATGTGGGTTGACCGTTATCTCTATATGGGGTGTGGAGCGCCGCAAGCCACCCGAGACCTCACCTGAAGCTATATCAAGCCGGCATGCCTGGACGCTGATGATCTCAGATCGTCAGACCCGTTTATTCTTTCTCTTCCTCTTCACCGGCATCCTGTTCCTCTTCCTACAAAATGTGGCGCTGGAACCCTTTGGCGGCGACGTGCTTGGTATGAGCGTGGGGCAGACCACGCGCTTCAACGTTTATCAAATGATCGGTGTCTTGAGCGGCATGGCATTCGCTGGTAGTTGGCTATCCAATCGCCTAGGCTACAAGGTCACTGCTAGCATAGGGTTGATTCTGGCCAGCCTCTCATTTTCCGGCCTCGGTCTTATATCCCTCACCACGAACGCAAATTGGGTCAACGCTGTTATCCTTCTCATGGGTCTAGGTATGGGTTTGTTCAATGTGGGTGGGTTAGCAATCATGATGGGTATGTCAGTCGAAGGACGCACCGGAATGTACATGGGGGCGTGGACTCTAGCTCAAGCTCTGGCGAACGGGTTGGCGTCGGTCGCTGGCGGCTTCACCCATGATATTGTTCTTGCAGTCTCGGCATCAGAATCCATAGCATACGCAGCCGTCTTCTTTATCGAAGCAGCCGGCCTGATTGCACCTCTCGCCCTGCTCCAGCGGCTGAGTGTGGCGAAGTTCCGCCAGGAGGCGCTACAATCCTCCGCCACACGGTACCAAAGCGATTGAGGTCCTACCAGCAAACAGTTGATTTTTACGGTATTCTAACCGCTGTGAAACCAACTACCATCCTCCATTTTATCGTTTCTGCCGCTATTATGGGCGCCTGTGCTCCGGCCCCACCGCCACCACCAGCAATAACTTCAACTGCAACCACAGTTATCACGCCCACCGAAATCCCTACGATCTCAGCAACGCCAACGCTTGAGGTCGAGATTCAAGAGCTTTCCGTATTGCCTGGTAGTACTCCCGGTGACTGGACCGTGATCGGCCTGTTGGAGAACCAATCAGGACAGCAGTTGACCGCGATCTCTGTCGAGATTTCAGTGTTGGACGCAACAGATACTTTGCTTGACATGCAGAATATCCCCATATTCTTATCCCATCTAGGACCGGGAGAAACGAGTCCCTTTAAAGTTCATTTTCTTGATGTTGGAATTGTCACCACCGCTAACGCCAAGATCTTGGCCCACGAGACGACTCCGTTCGGGAGGGCTCAGGTTAAGGTTGAAGACCTCTCATCGGTCCCGACTGGGGATGGGAGATTGGCGATCCTCGGAATGGTGGTCAATTCCAGCTCCAAGCATGTCATTATCCATAATCTGGGGATACTTGGGGTCGACTCTGAAAGCCACTTGGTAGATTTCACATCAAGCGCCACATTGCTCTCCACTCTGGCCCCAGGTGAAAAAACTCCTTTCCTAGCCATTATGGAAGCAGATCCCGGGGAGGTCGAGTTCAATCCCTATATAGATGCCACCACAACCCTGAACCCGGAGGAAAATGTATTCTCCACACCAGAACCTCCTAAAGTCCTGCTAACTGAGCAAGGAGCACCGCTGGTTGTGGGTTCCATACGGAACGAGGACAATAGGCCTCGTTGGGTAGCTTTTCTTCTGATCTTAAAGCTTGAAGAAGAGATCGTCACTGTCGCACCAGTCAGACCACCCATACCTCTACAGCCGGGAGAAAGCCTGGCATACGCCATCAGTGACTTCCCCGGGTTGAGGGCTCAATTGGCACGGTACGCATCTCATGCGGGCGCATTATCAGCTGAGATCGTTGCTGACCTACACGCTTCACAACCAACTGAGCGGATCACAGTGCCGATGGATCTACGGATCACCCATTTTGAGCCAATAGGTAGTTCACTTATCCTCAAGGGGGTGATCTCAAACTCCGGAGAGATCGATGTTGAGTCGGTTACCGTCCTGGTTGCTGTCCGCTCTACAAGCGGAGAACTGCTCACAGCGGGATGGTCTACTATTGCCCAGACTTTAGCTATCAATGATACATTAGAATTCATCCTACCCCTCAGCCTGCCCCAAGGCGCCGACCTGGCGATGAGCGAGTATGATTTGCAGGTCTTAGGTCTCGCACCTTGATGACCATAGAGCCGGTTGACGGGAGATTTTTTCCAGTGCGATCAGATATAGTTGGCAACTCCACCCGATGCGGTATAAAATACGATAGTCCTAAAAGGTCTGAGGGAGTATATGAACAACCCAATAAGCATCCTAGTGGTCGATGATGAGCCTGATACTTTGGGATTGATACAACTGACACTACAAACCGCAGGTTACCAGGTACAGACAGCACCTGGGGGTCAAGAAGCTTTGCGTATCATCCGTCAGGAACCACCCGATCTGGTTATCCTCGACATCATGATGCCCGATGTTTCTGGATTCGACGTTATGCGCACACTTCTCGAGGACCCAATCCCTCCACCGCCAGTGATTTTTTTGACCGCTAAGAGTGGAGATGAGGACAAAGAAGTAGGGTTAAGCCTTGGCGTTGCCCACTACCTGTTAAAACCAATCACCCGCGGAATCCTACTGGACTCCATCAACCAAGCCTTGGGCACACCAACTGAGCCTGATTTACCCCTTTAATTACAATAAGTCTGTGGAAAAAAGCAGCCACCAATAGAAAAAGGCGGTAGCAGGTCTAATTTTTTATTTTGCGTAATCGACAGAACGTGTCTCGCGAATGACGGTTACTTTAATTTGGCCAGGATACTGCATTCCTTCTTCGATCTTCTTGGCCACCGCGCGAGCTAATCGAGCGGCTTCCAAGTCATCAATATCCTCCGGTTGAACAATAACCCGAATTTCACGCCCTGCTTGTAGTGCAAAACTTTGAGAGACGCCAGTGAACGAATTGGCGATTTCCTCCAAGGCGCGAATTCGCTTGAGATATTGTTCCAGGCTTTCGCGACGAGCCCCTGGTCGAGCACCGCTGATGGCGTCGGCAGCTTCTACGATAACTGCCTCGACCGAGTCCTGTTCGACTTCATGGTGATGGGAAGCAATGATATTGACCACTTTCGGGCCTACTTTGTAACGGCGACAGAAATCAGCACCTATAGCTGCATGAGTCCCTTCCACATCGTGGTCCATCGCTTTTCCCAGGTCATGGAGCAAACCGCCCGCCTTCGCCGCCTCAGTGTCAGCACCTAATTCGGCGGTGATCACCCCCGCCAGTTGCGCCGTCTCAATGGCATGGGCTAACTGATTCTGTCCGTAGGAGGTGCGAAACTTCAACCGTCCCAGTTTCTTGATTATCTCAGTATGCAAGCCTGGGACTCCAGCCTCAAAGGCGGCTCTTTCACCTTCCTCAATGATCACCCGATCCACCTCACCTTGCACCTGGCTAACTATTTTTTCTATTTGAGCAGGATGGATGCGACCATCGAGCACCAACTTATCCATCGATCGACGGGCTACCTCCCTCCGCACAGGGTCAAAGCATGAGATCGTCACCGCTTCTGGGGTATCATCAACAACCACATCCACGCCGGCTGCTTGCTCGAAGGCACGAATGTTCCGACCATTGCGCCCGATGATCCGTCCTTTCATGTCATCCGAAGGCAATGGAACTAAGGATACAGTAACTGCGGCAACGTGTTCCGAGGCTACCCGTTGGATGGCATCTGCGATAAGTTCCCGCGCCTTCCGCTCACCCTCAACTTGAGCTTCCTCCTCAATTTGACGGATGATCCGGACCATGTCCCCTCGTGCCTCCTGTTCCACCTCATCTAGAAGCTGCGCCTTAGCCTCTTCCTGGGTCATACTCGAGACGCGCTCCAACTCCACCACGGTCTCAGCGTGAAGCTTCTCCAATTCATTATCTCGCCGGTCAAGGGTGCTCTGACGCTTATTAAGTACCTGATCACGCTTCTCAATCTGTTCCAAACGCTTGTCAAGGCTCGCTCGGCGGCTTTGTAAGCGATCCTCCTCCTTTGTGAGCTCTGCCCGACGGCGTGAAACATCAGCCTCGGCCTCATCCCGGATGCTTAAGGCCTGATCACGTGCTTTGAGTTCAACGTCACGCACATTGGCTTGCGCTTCCTCCAAGATGCGATTGGCCTCAGCTTGACGACCTTTAAGATCTCGCTCGATCTGCAATTGCCGCAGGAAATAACCGATGACTGCACCGGCGAATAACCCAATCACAAATACGATTACCCATGTGATATCCACTTTGAAACCTCACTTTCGTCTTGAATACCAGTGGTTTCACGCCATACGCGTTCCACCACCGGGGAAATTGTCGTATGATTAAAACCGCGTCGAGACAAGTAAGCCCCCACACGAAGCTGAAATTCCTTATAGTCTGAATTCTTCCACCGCCGAGCCGCTTTACCCGCAGCTTTATCGGCCGCATCCTCGTCGCTATAATCCTCAAGGGCTGCCTCGATCGCCTCCTGTGGGACCCCCTTCTTCCGTAATTCAAATCGTAAGGCCTTAGCGCTACGCGGTCGAAACTCACGGCGATTCTCCACCCAGGCTTCAGCGAAGGCCCAGTCATCTACTAAATGCGCCTCTCGCAGTCTGGTAAATACCGCCTCTTGTACCGCCTTCGGCACCCGATTCCGATTAAAATTAATGCCCAGCTCATGTTCGGATCGAGGCCTGCGGCTGATTAAACGAAGAGCACGTCGATAGGCTGCCTCTTCCGCATCCCGTTGTTTCAAACAAGCGATATGATCATCCGATAATACCTGACCAACCTTCAAGCCATCGGCCAAACCCCTGGCCAAACTGAAGCTGTACGCACCGTCCAGATGAACATTGAGACGATTGCGATGCTTTAATTGCGGCTTGAGGGCGGTAATTACACCCGCCACTTCCAACTCCTCGTTTAATAACCATAGCCGTGAACCAGGAATCCAGTTCACGGCTGGAGGCAACATGCCCAATATTGGGAATCTCGCTGTGCAGATTCGACGCCGCTTCGCTATGCCGAGCCAGCTATAGCGAGGCTTAGAATTACGCCCCTCTGGGCGATTACAAACTCTCAGTCACCTTCTGCTCGATCATAAAACTGTCCAGCGTAGTCAAATCTCATTCCAGAGATCATTCACGATGCCGCAGCCGCGCCCGGTCATTGATACTTCCTTATTGGCGCAGCTATTAAAACTTCGCGCGAATCCTGCTCGCGCTGCTAATTATCAAGGTCCACAGGAGCCGCATCCAGGCCAGCAGCGACCCGAATACCAGCTTCCAGTTCTTCCACCAACTCTGGGTTTTCCCTCAAATATACCTTGGCATTCTCCCTTCCTTGCCCCAACCTCAGTTCACCATATGAATAATACGAACCCCGCTTGTCTATCATCCCCATCTCCACTCCCAGATCTAATACCCCTCCCACCTTCGAGATACCCTCGTTGTACATGATGTCAAACTCCGCCACCCTGAACGGCGGCGCCACCTTGTTCTTCACCACCCTCACTCTCACCCGATTCCCCACCACCTCCTGCCCCACCTTGATGCTCTCCACCCGCCTCATATCCAACCTCACCGATGCATAAAACCTCAACGCTCTTCCCCCGGTCGTCGTCTCCGGATTGCCAAACACCACCCCGATCTTCTGCCTCAATTGATTGGTGAAGATCACCGCCGTGTTCGTCTGCTTGATCACCCCACTTAACTTCCTCAGCGCCTGACTCATCAGCCGCGCCTGCATCCCCATGTGCGGGTCCCCCATATCCCCCTCTATCTCCGCCCGCGGCACCAGCGCCGCCACACTGTCGATCACTATTACTTCTATCCCCCCGCTCCTCACCAATGTCTCAGTGATCTCTAACGCCTGTTCCCCCATGTCCGGCTGC